>JAJRVC010000257.1 GCA_024277475.1 Deltaproteobacteria bacterium | reverse complement strand
AGTTCATTAAATCGAGTTTCTTCTGTTGGCTCCATGGCATACTCCTTTTTTATGTGTGCCCGAAATTGGACAGATGAGGGAGTATACACTGTTTTAATCTTTTTTTCTGCCGCGTAGCGGCTTCGTCCAACAAGCAGGCATCTACATATGTCTGGACATGGTTCCGCTACCAGGCGGTTTGTCCTAATCTGCGTTTATCTGTGTAAATCCGTGTCCTAAAAATTTTTAAATAGCAATCGTAACACTCTGAAATTAAGACCATAATTTACCTAATCGACCATTTGAGCAGCAATTTCAAAAAAAACTGGAACCCAGATCTTCTGAGATTATCAAACAAATTCGTGCGATAGTCGAACAATATTAAGGCTTCTATAAAGGCTCAGCCAGGGCAGGAGGATATGGAGATATGACCTCCTGCTCTCCTAAAATTGGTTTGGAAGGACAAAAAAATGGATTTCACAAATGTCGCTCTGGCAGCGATGAAAAACCGCTGTGCCCATATTGAAACCAATCGTTACAATATGGCCATCGACACCGATACTCACTTGACCGACTTAAACGACATGCCTGAACCGATAAAGGCTGCCTACAATACAACGCAAAACTATTACCATGGCCGACCGATCGGGGCAGAAGATTTATTGCGAGAAATGAAGCTCGCAGGCGTAGACATGGCGCTGATCTGGCAAAATCCGGCGGCCACACCTTATAGTGGCGACCGAAATGTCGACTTTGACAACCTGATGAGGGCCAATCGATACATCTTCAATGTTTCCCAAAAATATCCGCAATCTTTTATACCGGCCGGCTGGACCGATCCTAAAGCGCTTGGAGTTGAAAACGCTTTGCGGGTCGTTGATATTTGCTATTTCGAATTCGGTTTTCCCGTCATCAAAATGAATCCGGCCCAGAATGCTTATCTGATTACCAGTGAAGAGGTTCTAACCGTTGTAGAAAGGATAGCAAGCTATGGTGCTGCAACGGCTTTTCACTATGGGGCGGACACGCAATTTACCCCTGCTTCCGGACTCGAAGAGATTGCGCAGCAATTTCCGAAAGCTTCATTCCTGGCGGTTCACATGGGCGGCGGCGGCGCCGGTTATGTCGAAGCAGAAAGCCTCTATCTGGCAACCCGTGAAATGGGTATTCGCAACCCCAATATTCATTTTGTTGTGAGTGCCAAACGCGAAACCCACGTCGAGAGCGATTTCATTGTTTTCAACCAAGCCGGTGAGCCCTATTGCAGAAATATTTCCTGCGGCAGCGATGCGCCTTACGGCAGAATGGCATGGAATTTCGGCGGGTACAGAGCCATGTTTAAATCCCTGCAAGATACTGAAAATCACACAGATCCCCGCATCCGTGACCGGGAAGTCATCTTCACCGATGAAGATGTTCAAGGATACATGGGAGGAAATTTTGCTGAATTTATTTTAAAGGCATATAGGAGAATCTTTAGCGTTCATTCTATTGCCTGATTCCCATTTCAAAACCCAAGCTGGGAGTTAAGAAAGATCCTATTTGAACACCAAGGCCGGAACACCCAGACTCATAACCGGCAGGAAAATGGTGACGATCAAGGCCATGGCCAAAACGATATAGAACGGTATCAGGTCTCTGATCATTTGCTCGACCCGTAAACCGGACACGACCGAGCCGAGATACAGGCAGGCCCCTACCGGTGGTGTGATAAGACCCAAAGCCAGGTTCATAACCATAATCACGCCGAAGTGCAGCGGATCATAGCCTATGTTCTGCGCCAGGGGAAGTAAAAGGGGGGTGTGAATACCTGGTCTTCCCCCATGTTGCAACCTTAGGGTCTTCTGAGCCAGGATTCCTTACTAACTCAGTTTTGACCGGAAGCCCTGGAAGCGCCAACTACCAGGCAGCCGTGTTTCATGACTGCAACTACCCTTTGCAAAGCGGTAATGTCCTCCAAAGGGTTTCCATCGACGGCAATAATATCCGCATATTTGCCGGATTCCAGGGTACCGACCTCACGTTCCAGCCCGCAGACTTTAGCACCATTTATAGTGGCCGCGGTAAGGGCCGTTTGCGGGGTCGCTCCAAGATCCACCAAATAAGCCACTTCCTGGGCCATGCCTCCGTGCATGGCGTCGGTTCCCACGGCAAAATCCACACCTGCTGCCACGGTTGCAGCCATTCGGCCTGCCACCTCGTTCCGTTCCGTTAGATGTCCGGCAATAAGGTTTGGGGGAAGATGGCGTACCCTTGTCTCGGTAAGTAAGGGACTGGGAGTGAGCACCAGCCAGGTCTCAGATCTGGCTAATTGCTCGATCTGCGCGTCGTTTATGTGGTAGGCGTGTTCCAGGGAGTCCAGTCCGGCCTCCAGGCACCAGTCCAGACCTGAACCGCCCACACAGTGGGCCGCCGTGCGCACACCGGCCTGATGAGATTCCTCAATAGCCAATCGGATCTCCTGGTTGGACAGATAGCTTGGTAACCGGCCGCCACCTTTGAGAGTGCCGGTGACGTACAGCTTGGTAAAGTCGGCCCCCGCAGCTAGATTCTCCCTGATGGCAAGACGGATCTGTTCAGCCCCGTCAAAGGGGTACCCCACAAAGCCATGGCCGTGAGAGGCCCGGATTCCTCTGGTGGCCACCAGGAGGCGAGGTCCCTCCACCAGTTCGTTTTGCACCGCCTCCCGGCAGGCTATGTCCAAAAATTCCTTGTCACCACAACACCTGGACGTGGTCACACCCGCATACAAGTCCCGGCGCATGGTCACGGTGGCTCGTAAAACCAGTTCAGCCACCCCGTCGTTCATATGCTCAAGATAGTTCTCCAGGGTTGGGTCCATAGACAGATGGTTATGGCAGTCTATCAGGCCGGGAAGCAGGGTCGCACCCGGCCACTCCAGCACCCGATCGTAATGGGAAGACAGGATCTCATGTTCCGGGCCCACTGCCATGATTTGCTCCCCCGTGACCAGAACCGCTCCTTCGGGCAAGACCTTGTCACGGGTCCCGTCCCAGAGCAGGGCACCCTTTATTATAACTGAATCAACCATGACAATCTCGTAAAAAGTAAAAATTCTCGAATTTTGATCTAATAACCTATTGAAATTATTAAGCGTGAAATTTTATTTTTGTGCTTTTTGTGCCTTTTTGCGGCCACATCAACCATGGAAACTTTTCACTTTTACCCAAAGGTTTGTTTTAAAAAATGTTCGATGTTCATCTTTTCAGTGTTCTGATACTCGTAACGAAAAATGCTAACCATTTAGTGATACCGGCTGGATAAGTTTTAGCTATTTTCTTCATTCAACATTCGATGTTGGGCGTTCGATGTTCGATGTTCATTTTTTTCCGTCTTTCCCGCCCGCCACTCGTTCCACAATTTTAATAAGGTCGGCCCCTTCACAATTTTCCATACCTGCGGCCTCGGCACCCAGGAAGTACTGGGAGGCGGCAGTGGCCACATAGGCAGGCATCTTTACAGCCCGGGTGGTATTGACCACAATGGAAACATCCTTGCACATCTGGCCCAGTCCGCCGGGAGAAGGCTTGCCCTCCAACACGCTTTCCGACAACAGGCGAAAGTAGTCGCTGCCCGCAATGCCGCTTGCGATAACACGGCAAACCAGGCCGGGGTCCAGCCCCAGTTTCCCGGCCAGGGTGATGACTTCCATGGTTGCAGCGTGCGTGGTTCCTACCAGGAGCTGATTGCAGTGCTTGATCGCCTGGCCCAGACCGGGCTTGTCACCGGCTTTCACTATGTTTCCGATCACTTCAAGAATCGGTGAAACCGACGATAGCAGCTCCGGAGGCCCTGCTGCGATAAGTGTCAGGCTGCCGGTGGGCACCCTGGCCGGACCACCGGTGAAAGGACAGTCCACAAAACCCACTTCCTTAACAGCGCATTGTTCCGCCACCCACTCCAGGTTGGATCGATTGATGGTACTCATACAAATGATCCTGGAGTCTTCAGCGACTCCGGACAGGAGTCCGTCGGGACCGGTGACGACCTCGATAACCTGCGGGTCATTCAGCACCAGGATCAGTATTGTTGTCGCTGCCTCAGCCACTTCCCGGGGATTGGCCACGTGCCTGCCGCCCATCTCCTGGAATTTTCGGATCACTTCCGATCGGCGGGCATAACCAAAAACCTGGTAGCCGGCCTTGATAAAGGCCCGGGCTGCGGGCATGCCCACCCGGCCCAGACCCACTATTCCTATCTTTTTCGACATGGTCTTCGTTCTCCCAATGACTGGTCCAATTTTCATATAATCTCACGATGCTAAACGACGAGGTCTGTCTTGAGAACAAAATGAGAAACCCCGGGTCCCGCGAAAGATGGGGTGGCTAGTTATCCGTCCCCGCCAAGACCCGAAGCAACTCAGCAGCACGATCCGGGTTGAATATCCCGCACATACAGGGCTTAAAAAGCTCTTCGCCGCCTTGTTCAGGAGTCATTTCTTTTGCCTTTATTCTTTCCACCACATCCTTGATAAGCCCGACGGCCACCATGCCGTGACCGCACATGGTATTCAGTGACAGGATCTCTTCCGAAGGTAACTTGTCGGTGCGGCCCCAGCGCCCCAGGGATTCATTGATGGTGTGCGGGCTCACGCCTGCCTCCGCGCAGCATCTGCGCACCTCCTGGAATAGACCGGAGATCACCAACGACAGGCCGAAATCGGCCTCCTTCACGGCCTCGATGGCCTGCGCTACCTTTTTGGGATCCGTAAACACCGCCTGTACCACTGCCAGATCCTCCACATTATCGAGCATCTTCTCCTGGCCGCCCTGGTAGTACTCGTTGCCCAGACGGGCATCCCCGATCTTGATAGCACCAAGATCCCTGCAGATCTCTAGAAATCGTCTCAGTTTGGCTCCCGACCCCTTGTGGTTCACACCTTTAGAAGGCATCAGCAGCAGCACGATATCGTGTTTCAGACTTTGCGCTTTCCCCATGCGATGTAACGTGTGGGTCAATTTATTCCTCCTTTGTCATGGGCCTTGCCAGACCTGCATTGATCTTACCGTTGGACCCATGCCATATTCCAATACGTTCCATGATTGCATCGGCTGGAACCGACCCGTCCGGCTCCAGGCGCGAGGCCAGAGAAACGCTGAATACAGTGTCAATGCTTGCAGCCACCTTGTTCAAAGTATCAAATAGATTTTCAAGGCGGCTTAGATCTATGGAAAACTCCAGGATAGCTGAAAGAACCTTTTCATCCAGGATATCCTCTTTGAATTTGCCCGCAGCGGGATCGGACATAAGCGAGGTGGTGGGATTTGCCTTCTCGAATTTCACTCCCAGGCACGCCATAGCCATGGCCGCCTTCTCCACGTCGCGAAAGCGGGCGCCCAACACAGGGCGACCCATCTCGATGCCGACCCCGACTTCACCACGTTTGAAACGACCCGTAACATCATTGGTCTTCATCTCTTCGGTACCACGACCGCTGATTCCCGACTCCTCCGTGATGGTCAGGGGGTCACTGAGGATGCTGCGAACAGTGCGGGGCCAGACGAGTTCCTGTTGATAAATAGCATCCACGGGACAATCAGCCATGCGCAGACAACTGCCGCATTCCACACATTCATCGAGATCTATTTGAGCCACTTCATCTATCGCAATGGCCCCCATCGGACAGTATGGCTTGCATTGGCCGCAAGCTATGCAAAGGTCTTGGACAATCAGCATTTCGTCTAGCTCCAAATCGTTGTTAAAAAATAATTGGATGCGTTAGGGACATTTGTGTTTCACCGACTCTCATTTCTCTTGCTTGGCGTGTGAGGCGGCATGGGAAGCAGCTGCCTCTATATGTCTTGTGATTAGCCTGGAAGCGGCTTTTTTGTCCCGCCTCACCAAGTGACCGATTAACTGGTTGTGTTCATCCCAGGAATTGCGCCACGCACTTTCTTCCTGTAAGCCCACAGCACGCACGCGCAATACCATATACCTCAAGTTATTAATTAATTTGTATAAATGCCGGTTTCCCGTAGCCTGGTAGATAACATCATGAAATTGGGTATTGAGCTCGAACAGGCGTCTTATCTTTTGCTCACGGCTGAAATTTTCAGTTTCAATCAAGTCTATGGCCTGATTTCGGATGGTTTTCAGTTGGTGTATATCTTCATCTGTAATGGCGTTACAGGCAAGCTCAACAGCATAGGGCTCCAACCGCACCCGGATGCCGAATATCTGCCGGACAGTGGTCAGAGTCACCTGTGTAACCTGAACGCCTCCCTGGGGCACCCGTTCAACGATTCCATCTTGCTCCAGACGTCGAAAAGCCTCTCGGACAGGGGTGCGACTTGTCTCCAGGGAATCCGCTACTTGGGTTTCGATCAGCCGTTCACCGGAGGCGATCTCCCCGGACTGGATACGTTCCATGATAAGATCGTACACCTGGTCTGCAATGGAATTTCGTGGCTGTATTTTCATGTTTCAGGCCCTGCCTCCGCATTGATGGTGTACTTGTATACAGGAATACATATATGCAAGCACAAACCGGATGTCAAGCTTTTTGTTCAAGGAACAAACTGAAAATAGAAAATATATTTGACTTATAAAGCTTTTATGGGATAGTCAGATTTAATATGGCCGCAAAAAGGCACAAAAAACACAAAAAAATAAAACAACATCTGGCTGAGAGTGACCGGCAAAATCAGCTCTTTTCCAGCTCAAAGGAGTAACAAGATGATTGAGTCCTTTTATCAGGCCCTTACAAAATTCGGCTACACCCACCCACTTCATCCAGCCCTCACCCATATACCCATCGGAATGGTTATGGGGGCCTTTCTCTTTGTGCTGGTTACTTTGATTTTTCGCAGGACTAACCTGGCCCAAACCGCCAGACACTGTTCTGTTCTGGCACTGATAGCCGCCGTACCGACGGCACTTTTAGGAATTATGGACTGGCAGCATTTCTATTACGGATCGCTCCTGTTTCCGATCAAGATGAAACTCATCCTGGCCGCTCTTTTGATTCTTTTTCTAATCCTTGCGGTTATATTTGGATTTTTCAGCGAAGCGTTCTCGAAAATTGTCATTTTACTGTACGTCCTTTGCTTGTTTACCGTAATCGGGCTGGGGTATTTTGGTGGGGAATTGGTTTACGGCACCAAAGCGCCTGCTGCCGGGGTATCGGAGGGTCAGGTGGCCGTAGATGCCGCAGTCTTCAAACAGAACTGCTCCGCCTGCCATTTTACCGACAGCACGGCAACCAAAATCGGTCCGGGATTAAAGGGTGTGTTCAAGGATGATAAATTCCCTGTAAGCGACCTTCCGGTTTCGGAAAAAAACTTCCGTAAGCTGTTACAAAAGCCTTTTGGCACAATGCCGTCTTTCGGGCACTTGTCGCCGGAGCAGGTGGAGACCTTGATTGCCTATCTCAAAACACTGTAAAGGAATAAAAATGGTTTCAGAATCAAAGTCAATCATACGGAACTGGATGATTTTATGCTTGGCGGGTTTGATGGTCTCGGGGAATTTGTTGATATCTCAATCATGGGCCCAGACCTATGTATCCGGCAAGGTAATCACCTCAGACGGTCGGGTGGTTGCCAGCGGGGCGGTTGCCCTGGAGAAGGGGGAACTGCACAACAATGCCTTTCTTGCCGGAGGCGCCATCGGTTCGGACGGGACCTTTAAAGTTCCACTGCCATCCGATGGCCCTTGGGGGCTGCATGTATACAGTGAAAAATATATCTATTTTCCGTTGCAGATACAAATCACTCCGGGTGTTGAAAATGATATCCCTGTAATTTTGCCGGTTGACGGGACGAAAGCCGATGATCCCAGGATTTCCAATATCCGGTTTAAAAAATTATCAGACCAGGTATTTCAGATCACCATGCAGGTGGATGACCCCGACAATAACCTGGGACCGCAGATGCTGGCCATCGACACCCGACGATTTAAATCCTACCGCCTGGTGCCGAAGGACGGAGATTTAAAAGATATGAAAGCTGATTTCCCAAACGGTGAATACCTTTCACCCTTCATCCCCGTTGCATTGGATGGAGAAGACTTGAAAGATTGGCTTTTTGTCGTTGCTGATCATCAGTGCAGCAATGGTCCCATTTATAATGGTCTGGGACAATCTGTTTTCAAGCCGGCGGTCGCGCATTCGGAGACCCTGACCTGCGAAGTACCCGGTATCTGGAAATCCAATTTTGATAAAATCTACCGGTTTTCACAAACAGAACCGGGAGTGTTTGCGGGTGAGCAGTTCGAGGGCAATATGCTCATTGATAAGATGGAACAAAAAGGTGATAAGTTGTCTATCGCTTTTCGCTTTGAGGGCAAGAAGGGTAACGCTGATCTCAAATTGCACTGCCGAGAAGAGGAGGTCCTTCTCAAGGGCACGTTCCACTACCCCGACAAATCAGGTGACTGGGTTTTTGCTAAACTGAAGAATGCCAAGGCTTCTCTATCGGGCCAAAAAATTTTTACGGCTAACTGTTCCGCCTGTCATTTCCCCGATCGCAAAGACAAAAAAGTGGGACCCGGATTATTGGGATTGTTCAAGAGCCCTAAACTGACTGGCTCCGGTTTGCCGGTAACTGATGAGAACGTCAGGGAAAAGATTGTCAACGGCGGGGATAAGATGCCACCCTTTAAACATCTTAATGAAGCGGAACTAAAGGCAATCGTTGATTACCTAAAAGCATTGTAGCCTTGCAAGTTATGAATGGGAAAAGATGAAGAATCAGAACCGCATCCGGAAAATACTCATCCCGGGTGCATTTTTTTTTCTGGCCTCGTTAGCCGTCTCAATCCATTCGATGGAAGCTGAAATCCTCCTTACGCCACCCGGCTTAAGGCTCATTAAAGACCCGTCCCTTGTGATTCCTGCTGAATACCGATACTCGAATCAATTGTTAAAGCTGCAGGCTTATCGTGATGCTTCAGGAAATCCAGCTAACGGATGGTCGGTTAAATTTATTAACATCCGCCGGTTTGCAAGTAACCGGAGTGCCTGGATTTTTTTCCGAAATTCAGATTTGCAGCGATCCGTATCTGAGCGAAAGAAAGGGGACCAGGGGGCTTTCCGATTCTGGCCTGTCGGGACCAGGATTATCATTGAAACCTACCAGGGGGATGCATTTCAGAAAGAAAATGATAAATTGATTGAAATCGCTGCCATGGTAAAAATAAAAGCGCCTAAGAATCCATCTTTTAAAGCATTCTATCCGGCAAACTGGACCTATACCAGGTTTACTCCGGATGGAAAGCCCTCTATGACTGCTGCAAAAGTGCGCGAATGCCATCAATGTCACAGCATTGCATTTCACTTGACAGGAGACCTGATTTTCACCCGGTTTCCTTAGACTGGCATCTAATTCGTAACCATATCAGGGGTTCAGGACTCAGGATTGTTGTAATTTTAATTGGAAAATATATGTCTCTCCTTCCATCAGACGACGAGAAAACAAGACATTATCGAATCTTGCCATGGCTTCATTTCTCGGGAGCTCTGTTCATCGTTGTTTTCAACGCACTTTTCTCTGCGGTCCACAGCCCTCTGGGCCAGGAAATTTCGGTGGGTGAAAGTCCGGGATTTGCCTGGATTCGGGCCAATATCACCTTGTGCATGGGATTCGGCCTGGTTTATCTAATTCTGGTGTGTTGGGTACAACTCCGGCAGATGCGGCATCCATCATTTGTAAATAACAGATTGTTGCCATTTTTAGTCTGTCTTCAAGTCCTCGGTGTCGCCGCCGGTGCGCTGTTGCTCTTTTTGCAACAGACAGACTTTCTGCCTCTTGTTTATGCAGTCCTGCTGATATCCACTCTTATCCAGGGGGTTATTGCCTTCCGGCGTCCTGGTTTCCCCGACTGCGGTCATCAACTGCTGCTGCTACGGCAACCCGCGGTAAATGCGAGACTTTTCCTTATTCTGCTATTTGTTTTTGGCGCCGCCGTTTCCTTTTTTGACCCGTCCTGGCATCGTTTGGCAAATAAAATCTTGCTGGACTCGAATTTTGAATCCTATTTGAGATATGTTTTTCCCTCGATATTGTCCGGGATTACCAGTGTATGGCTTGGAATCGGCATGCTCATCATACTATTGGGCTTCAGCCGTCTGTTTTATAAATTTCATAAGATCCAGGAGTTTAAATGGACAATATTTTTCCTGATATTTTTTTCTTTAGTGGCAATTTTTACGGCTTTTCTTTTCCTGACCCTTTTTTATGCAATATCCTGGCAGATCAATAATCTGCATTTAAAATCAACGGTATGGCAGATATCTATTTTTTTTAGCGTATCGAGCGGAATCCTATTTTCAGGTGTTTTTTACCGGATTATTCCTCATATACCCCAACCTAAAAATACCAGCCTGATTGGTATCGTTTCGTTTACCTTCGGCGCAACAATTCTTTTCCCGCTTACCCGGTTTTTAACATTTCGCCAAAATACAAAAACATGCTGGATATTGCTCTTGATCTCTACCCTTGGCGTATGCACATTAATCGACTATGTGGTTTTATTCGGGGATCTGTTTAATCCATGGTTTACTACTTTTTCCTATCTCAAAGGGGCAATATTAAAAATCATATCTTTGGTAACAGCCGGAACAGCTCTGTTGCTGATAGAACAGCTTTTTTTCCCAAAATCCAAAGCGCCCTCTAATTTTCACCGGCTGGGGGTTACCCTGGCAATTACAGCAGCTCTTGGATTTTTACCATTTTATGGCCTTGGAAGATATCTTGAGGTCAAGGCCGCCGTGCTTCAATTCAACGAACTCACCCGGGTGGATACAACGTTTGCCAGAGAATTCGCTAATACGCTGGGATTGGGTAAATGGATTAATCTCGGACAACGTCCACCTCAAAACAGCAACCCCCATCCATGGCCCCAACCCTGGAGACTGAGCAAGTCCCATCCATCACTTTTGCCCCAAGACTTCAATTTGCTGGTCATTGTGGTGGATTCCTTACGGGGTGATGCCTTTCATTCCGCCGGCTACCACCGCAACCTGACACCTTTTCTGGACCGCTGGGCCGCAAAGGAGGCGATATCTTTTCGGCGGGCCTACAGTCAGGGTGGTGGATCTTTTGCCGCTTTTCCGTTTCTGGTTGCCGGTAGAAGCCGGTTTGATCTTTACGGTCCGGGTTTATATCAGCGAAATCTATATTTTAAAATTGCACAGGCTGAGGGAATTCAGCATTACATGTTGATGAAAGGATTCGGCCCGCGAGACATCTTCCCACCGGATCTACCGGTTACCGAACTTGCCATTCCACGCGTTGTCAGCGACCGGAGCTCAGCGACGGCGGATGAAGTGTTCGAATCAGCTCGAAACGCACTCAGCGCACTGCCGGCCGGTGAACGGTTTCTCTGTTTTTTACATCTTATGGACGTTCACAATGATCTGTGGAAGAAAGATGCCGGGGTGGACTTTGGTGATACACCGCGGGATTTATACGATAATAATTTGTCATATGTTGACCGCGCGTTCAGTCGGTTTGTATCTTGGCTCAAAGAGGAGAGATTTTATGACAGGACGGTTATCCTGTTCATATCCGACCATGGGGAACAATTCTGGGAACACGGCGCCAGTCTCCACGGACATACTGTCTATGAAGAAGAAATTCGAATTCCGCTGATCCTTGTCTCGCACGGTATTCAAAAAAGATTTGAAGACGTGCCGGCTATCGCCGCCGACATGGCCCCAACCATTGCTGATCTTGCCGGCTATTCAATCGACCCGCCTTATGATGACCCTCATATGGGGATTTCTCTTGTTCCCCTGATCCTGGGGAAAGAGAGGCAACGGTATCTTAAAAGGGATGTGGTTGGAAGGGCTTCATTCAAAAAGCGCTATTTTCTGTATCGCAATTGGGAATGGAAATTAATTTATTTTGCCGAACTGGATCTGTTGCAACTGTTTAATGTGATTAAAGACCCATCGGAGAAAGACAACCTGCTTCACGAGCAACCCTATCTGGCGGCAAAGATGGAGCAGGACCTTCTTGATTACCTTGGCAAAGTGGAAGGCAGAACATATCGTAGACTGCTTTCGAAGCCGCTCAAAAAAAAATGATCAGAAGAACTTTTTTTTTACTTTCCTCCTGCCAACCACGGTCGTTGCCTTGATACACATTAACATGCAATATTCAGTGTTAAAAAAAATCTGTCAGTCAATAATCCACCCGGTCCCTTAATTCTTTGCCGCATTTGAAAAACGGCAGTTTTTTGGGTTTCACCCGGGTCGGTTCCCCGGTTCTCGGATTCCTTCCGGCATACGCCTTGTATTTCTTGACATAAAAGGAACATAGTCCGCGGATTTCAACCCGATTACCCTCTGCAAGCGCTTCAGAAATTTTTCCAAAAAACAAATCAATAATTGTTGCCGCTTCTTTTTTCGAAATCCGGCATTCATTTTTCAACGCGTCAATAAGTTCAAGCTTATTCATGGTTCTCCCTGGTTTTATTTATAATTTTAGATGGTTATACTCACTTGGCCGACATCACCCTGATATTATTATATAATAATTGAAACAACAAAAATAGTCAAGAATTCCAGGATAGTTCCGCATTATTATAATTTCTACCTTCAGCCTTTAATAGGATATCAGGCATCGATTATTTTATCCAGCACCCTTGCATAGCTCGATCTGGACCAGACAACTGTTGCAGGCAAAAGCACCGGCGGGTGACATCCGGTCTTTAGTGAGAACATTCACGCACCCGCCCTTATCGACCCCTTGCGGGTCCGGCCGGTACCAGGCACCGGCGTCCAAACTGGCAACTCCCGGTCGAATGCGCTCGGCGACCCTGGCAATCGAATGCAGACGACCGCGGTCGTTGTATAGAAAAACCGGATCGCCGTCGGCAATACCGCGGGCCTTTGCATCTTCAGGATTGATCCAGACCCTGTCGTCGGCTTTGTCTTTGAGTCGGGCAATGTTGTCAAACTGAGAATTGACCCGGGTCCTGGCGTGCGGGCTGATGAGTTGAATGGGGTACTGCTGAGCCCGCTCATCTTCAGGGCCTTCCCAGGGCGGGATGAATTTGGGGATAGGTGGTATTAGAGGATTGTTCATTTCATTGATCTTCCGGCTGAAAATTTCGATCTTGCCTGAAGGTGTGGTAAAAGGATTATTCTTAAAATCCTTAATTTGCTCTTGAAAGGCAATCCATGGTTCGTTCAATTCAATGCGATGCACACCCTGACAGCGAAAATCATCAAAATGAGGCAATCCAGGTGTGGCATCTACAAATTCTTTGAGCCACTGTCGGTCGGTTTTGCCATTATAGCCTTCGATATTCAACCGTGCCGCCAAATCCGAAAATATACTCAGGTCTGAACGAACTCCGGACACGGGCTCGATTACCTTGTTCATGTATATGCGATAAGGTCCGCCCGACCAAGGTTGACCGATGTCCTCCTGCTCAAGGTAATGGGTAACCGGCAGCACGATATCGGCAAACCGCGCGGTGGGTGTGAGGAACAATTCATGAACGACGATGAATTCCGGCATTTTAAGAGCCTGTAACCCTTTATTCAGGTTCAAAAATTGGTTCAACATGTTACAGCCGACGATGTGGAGCATTTTAATGTCGGACGAAAAGCCGCCCGATTTGCCCTTAAGCAGTGCATCGTAAATGTCGGTCACATGAACACTCGGACCTTGATGGGGCGGAACAGGTAAAGATCCGACTACAGCGCCCATTGCCATCACATCGGTACCGCCGGCTACATGGCCCCCTCGAATGCCGATGTTGCCGGTCATGGCCGCCAATGTAATTGCAGCACGCTGAAACTGTTCCCCAAAGGCACTACGTCCGGGTGCCCAGCCGGTGCACAGGGCAGCCGGTTTTATGGTTGCATAGTCCCGAGCAAGTCGTTCAATTGTCCGGGTCGGCACACCCGTGATTTCGGATGCCCAGCCGGGTGTTTTCGGCACCCCGTCTTCCTGTCCTGTTACATATGCTTTAAATTTATCAAAACCGGCTGTATATGTCTGTATGAAGGCCCGATCGAAGCAATCCTGTGTAATCATGTAATTTGCCATGGCTAAAAGCAGGGCTGTGTCCGTACCCGGTTTTACAGGGATCCAGTCTGCATTAAGAGATTTGGCGGTGGCATTGAGGCGGGGATCGACGCACACAATCTTAACGCCTTTTTTTGCAGCGAGTCTTAAATAACTGTCGGTGTAAGGCCTGAACCTCGAAATCAATGGGTCCCAACCCCAAAATATAATCAATTTGGAATATAGAAAATTGTCGCGACTGTTACCGGTATATAGGGTTCCCAGGGTAGTCTTGGAGGCAAATAATGCGGCCTCCATGGAGGCATTGCCCTTCACAGCCGTGAACCCGCCGAAAAGGCTGAAAAAACGCGCGGCTACCTTACGGGTGTGATGCAAAGTCCCCTCATTGCCGTAATGGTCCATCAGCAAAACGGCCTGTGGTCCGTATGTTTCTTTAACATGCTTGAGTTGCCGTGCAACCGTCTCCAGGGCTTCTTCCCACGATATCGGCTCAAATTGGCCGCTCCCGCGCTGGCCGATCCTTTTTAAGGGTTTGGTAAGACGCTCCGCAGAGTAAACCACGTGTTTCTGCGAAAGCCCCCTGAGGCAAGCCTTCAGGCAGAATTCCCCGGCATCGTCGGTGCCAATACGCGTAATCGTGCCATCCTTAACTCCGACTTTTAACAGGCAGCGAGCACCGCAATCATAAGAGCATGTAGTGATAATCACCTTTTCTGAAGAATTCTTGTTCCCCATAAATCATGCCCTCCTAAATTCCAATATCACCTTCATATTACCATGCTGCCATTATTCACTGATAATTCCTCAGACATTGTTCCATTTTCTTTTTGAGGGTCTTGATTTCCCTTTGCAGAGACTCCCGGTCTTTTTTCAAAACTGTGACATTGTTGCGCTTTCCTGCTATTTCAGATATCTTTTTGTCAGCCGGCAATTGTTTAATCCGGTATTCCAGCTTAAGTGCTTCGCTTTTTGTCATTTCACAACTGCTACCAACCAACTCAACAGGTCTCCGTGATCTTGTATACTTGGCACCCTTGCTCGAGTTGTGCGCTATCAACCGTTTTTTTAGATCACTGCTAATTCCACAGTATAAAGAATTGTCACTACATAAAACCAGGTAAACTATCCATTTTTTAGCACTCATTTATTGATCTTGATTCCTTATCAATAGGGAAAAAGCCTTTCAGTTCAGTGACCGCTCCACCCGCGGAGCGCGTGGCATCAGGAAGCCCCCCCGCAAGGGGGCGAAGATATTTAACTCGACTATTTAAATCCAAAATTCGAATTCCCCATGACTTCGCTGTCTTCTCGCCGGGTCGGTAGAACCTTTCCGCTTCCACCACTGGAAGTGATGGCTTAATATTTATTTCATTTTCTGCAAGCTCGCCGGATACCAGGCTTAGAACACCCAATCGAGCACCGACTCCTGAGGCGTGTACTTTCAATATACCGATGTCATCCGTATAAGCAACACTTTTAACCACCGGAGCCAACACCCTTCTCCGGTGGGTGATGACACTCCCCACAGCATCCGGGTTCAGAGTGTTTTTGACGGCAATCATAAGTCGCCCTTTTCGAAGAGGTTCTACAGTGCGAGGATGGAATATTTTGGCTCCAAAATAGGATAGTTCAGCCGCCTCGTCGTAGGAAAATTCCGGGATAAGTTGTGATTCAGGAATAAATTTCGGATCGGCACCCAGGTAGCCGTCAACGTCTTTCCATACCTCAAGGCTTTCTGCGCCGGATACCACCGCAATAAGAGCCGCCGAATAGTCACTGCCGCCCCGGCCGAAAGTCGTGATGTCCCCCCGTTCACTGACACCGTAAAACCCAGGGATGAAAAGGATTAGATTTTTGTTGATCATCGGCAAAAGTATTTTCTGAACATTTTCGCCAGTTTTTTCAGGTTGCCTGCCGCATCCCCGAATTTGCCATTCGTAATGATACCGATGTCGTGGGGCATCCGGTAGATTGCTTTTGCCCCTCGCGCACGCATAACACTCGACAAGAGCAATGCCGATAACCGTTCGCCGAAACTTGAAATTACGTCGTTATAACTAATTGTTATTTAAACTAATTGTTATTTTAGCTGCACAGAACGTAAGTTCTGACTGAATT
>JAJRVC010000256.1 GCA_024277475.1 Deltaproteobacteria bacterium | reverse complement strand
ATTCAGGCACTACATTGGCCTTCCGGCCTATCGCGATCAATAATATCAGTAGGTTATAACCGTGATAACGCTGTTTTTAGGCTTTTTGGGGAAAAATTTGTCGAACTTGGGTTAAGAGCACCACGTTGTTTTTTCATGATAGTTGTTCCCTGACGATGGTTTCGGGAGCCAAGTTATAGTATTTTCTATCAGGTGTGTTTATGGGAAAGAAGATTGCTTGAAGACAGGTTTGAATTGAAAGTTGGTACCCGGGTCCAAAGGGTCAGGTTTTCGAAGTTAGAATAAAGAATTTTCACTGACTACTAGAATCCCAAAATTTTTTCGCGGGGATACGTTGGTGATAACCCAAAATGTCGTCGATCCAGATAAGAAATCGGTTAATGATGGTTTTTCTTTGTCGAATCATAGATCGGGAAACATCATGGATCATGCCGCTGGGCTTGTTGAAAGGACACACTCGCATACAGATGGCGCAATCCGACCGGTTCTTAGCCCAAAAGGCAAAACACTTCTCCGGATCCACAAACCATTTCAAGATGCCGGCTTGATTAGAAATATTGTGCCCTTCGGTGGTCATGTCACCATTGGGTATCGCCTGGGTGGGGCAGTAAACAGCACATTTTTTACACGTTTCACAAAATTCTTTCACACCAAAGGGTTTATACCTGTCATAACTGAGGGGGAGATCTGTAAAAACCTTACAGAGTCTGACGCGAGGACCAAATTTTTCAGTAATCAGATATCCCAGCCGGCCTGTTTCTCCCAGACCTGCTGCCATGGCAAGCGGAACGCTAAGGGCTGTATCGTTCCCACATGGAATTGCCTGGTATCCAAGCCCTCGAATGAACGTCGCCACTAGATTGGCTACAACGGCCATCATTGAATATCCGAATCCAACTACAGCCCCTTCTATTGTTGTGGGAGACATTTGAATGCCTTCATAATCCATAGCAATTGCAAGAACAATTGCATTATTGCACTCCTCCGGTAGTTCAATGGGATAATGCTCCCGGGTCATGGTATTGAATTCATGGGAGTAAACCCAGTTGGGATGAACCTGACAGATACCCACTATATCAGCTCCAAAATAACGTGCAGCTTTTTTAACAATACGGCTCATCTCTTCGGGGGACTCTTTAACGGGTCCATCGCATTCCACCCAATGCTTTATTCTTTCATTGACACCCGCCCACGAATAGAGGCCGGAATTGCCCTGGGAGTTTCCAAAACCCGAGCTCCACTCTATGTTCCAGGCGGCGTTTCTGAAAGCATAGTCAATCTTTCGATATCCCACTGTTTCTCTGAATACGGCTTCCCTATAAAAACGCATTCCATGAGGAGCCATCTTCTCATCCCACAGCGACCTTTTAAACATTTCGTTCTTTTGATCAAATCTATAGTCGGCGACCGGGAACGCCAGGTTTTGCGAAGCATTTTTTTTCATAGGCACCAATGAACCTCCCCGCGGCAAGCCGCAGAGAATTAAACCCTGTAAATTTCGCATCGATCTTAAAGTGATTAGAGCAATCCGTGTAACCTGCGAAATCTATGGATTAAAACCTCCAGATTGATTATTTTTTAATGGACCGATTATTCATTGATCTCGTAATTATTCAAATTGACATCCATGAATTTTACCCGTTCAAAAATTTTTGTCTTTGGGTATGGAACGGTGGCATCTAAACCCATTTTTGTTACCGTTCCGCCTTTACCGTCCGGATTAATTTTAACCATTGGATTGAGTATGTGTCCAATCTGATTTTTTAGAATGACCAGGTCACTGTCAGGATTGAATCGCGTCGTGATTGCCCAGTTAACATCATTCGGATCATACAGGTTAACATCTGTATCGACCGCAACAACTCTTTGGAGTGACTGGAAAGCGCTGAATGTTTCTTTAATCGCTTTCTTTCCGACGCCGGATTTATTTTTTTTCACCTGGATGACGGCGCCATAGAATCCACACCCGCCATAGTCCAAATACACGGCCTTCAGTTGGGGAATCTTTTTTCTAACCGTGGCGAATATTTTTGCCTCTGCGGTAAAACCCACTGCATTCCAAACCTCTTGCCCCGACAAAAGACTGTGGAAGACAGGATTTTTCCGATGGGTTATAGCCAGTACCCTCATCACCCATCTTTTTTGGCGTGATGCATAGTAGCCGGTAACTTCCGCAAAAGGTCCTTCCATTTCTCTCTTATTTGGGAGAATCTCGGCCTCAATAACAAACTGGGCATTAGCGTATGCGGGTGCATCGACTCTCTGTGCTTTTATTAAACTGACCGGTTTTCCGAGGATATGATTTGCGATTTCATACTTTCCATCACCTTGTTTGGGTATAGTGGAAACAAACCACGGAACAATGCCTACACCGTTATTTATTGTCAGTTGGAGAGGTTTGTTTCTTTTTTGCGCTATGTCCAGATAAGCACCTAAATGACGGTCGGGATCAATTAGAAATGTCAATCGGTCTTTTTTGGTTACCATCATCCGATGGATAGAAGTATTCGGGACTCCTGTTTCCGGATTTTTAACAATGACGACCGAAGAATCAAAATATCTACCACCATCCTCTAAAGCATGAACCGGGATCGGGAGTTTAAAAAGATTGATATTTTCCTCAACAACCTCGTTAGCAGGGCCTTTCATTAGAATTGGCGACGACAGTTTGTCTTTATTTTTCTGCCAGTCGCCAATAGCCTCCGCTATAACAAAAGGTATTTTCCCCTTAGTTATTCCAAATATATCGCCGACAATATTCCTGTTCCATAACATTCCAATGAATACAGGGTACTTGCTTCCTCTTATCCGCTCAAACAATACACATTTTTTCCCTTCAAACCTCTTGGCAATCCCGGCCAATTCATATTTAGGGGCAACCGCAGACTTTACGCGAACAAGATACCCGGTCTTTTCAAGGTAGGCAATACAACTGGTAAGATCGGTGAGCCGATCTATTGCATGTTCAAGCCTTTTTCGGCGTGCAGTAGAGGGAGTGTTTTTTTTCATTCATTGTTCTCCTTTTTACAACCAGCCAATCTCACGCCTTTAAGCCATCCGCCTTGGCTTTGCGTTGTTTTGAGGCATGGATCGAACCTTTCAATAAATTTGCATTAACGAATGAACCAGATAGAGAGCAATTTGGGGGAAAATGAAAATTAAAGCCAGACAGACGACATAGGGGATCAGAAAGACCGAGACACCTCTGAAGATCGTCTGGATGGGCACCTCCGGACAAAGCCCTTTGACTATGTAAACATTGATCCCAACCGGCGGGGTAACCGCACCCATTGTGGTAACCAGGGTAATCATCACTGTGAACCAGATGGGATTGTATCCGAGGGCCTCCCCGAGAGGGAAAAAGATGGGAATGGTGACCACGAGAAAGCCCAGGCCATCCATCAGACAGCCTCCCACCAGGTATATCGAGAAAACAACCATAAGAATCAGGATATTCGGCAGATGGAGTGAAATCGCCCATTCGGCGAGCTCGTAGGGCAGCCGGGTAATGGTCAGAAAGCGACCGAACATAACGGCTCCGGTTATCATGAGAATCACCATCGCTGAAATTCGCGTAGTCTCAGTCAGGGCCCGAATGAATTTCTCTTTTGAAAGTTTCCTCCTGGATAGTCCAATGATAAGCGCACCAAAAGATCCGGCCGCCCCCGCCTCGGTGGGAGTGAACCACCCGGCGTACATCCCGCCGATTACCAACAGGAAAAGCAATACCGCCTCGATTATCCCCGTGAGCGCGAACAGTTTTTCCTTCATGGGAGTTCTGGGGCCCGGCGGCCCTAAACTCGGATTTCTGATACACAGCAACACTGCGGTAATAAGCAGCAATCCCGTTAACATGGCACCGGGTATGATGCAGGCCAGGAAGAGCTGGGTGATGGACTGTTTGGTCTGCACCGCAATGATGATGAGAAGAACACTCGGCGGGATGACCACGCCTAGTGTGCCGCCGATAGCAACGCTGCCGGTGCTGAACGACGGGTCGTATCGGTAGCGCTCCATCTCCGGAAGGGCAATCGTTCCCATCGTCGCCGAAGTGGCTGTATTGGAGCCACAGATAGCGGCGAATCCGGCGCTTGAAAGTATGGTGGTCGCCGCCAGACCACCGGGCAGCCGCCCAACCCATTTATAAGCAGCGCCGTAAAGCCGTTCGGTAATACCCGAGTGAAAGGCAAGCTGCCCCATCAGGACGAAGAGCGGAATTACGCTTAAGCTGTAAGAAGATATTTGCCCCCACACATTGGTTGACAGCATGTGTATTGCGGCGCCGGTGGAAATCATATAGGCGATTCCCAGAACCCCCGCCAGGAACATGGCGAAGGAGACGGGCATCCGCAGGGCCATCAGGGCCATGAGGAAAATCAAACCAACGATTGCTGACATAGTGGGGTCCATCTATATTCCTTTCCTCCTGTATGATGCGCTTTTCGGACTCGCGAAAACCTGGCTGCAGGAATCGAGCAAATCGACAAAAACCGCCAGGGCCAGCCCCATACACCCCAGCGAAACGATATAGACCCACGGGTAGACAATCACCTTCATTGTTTCAGAAAGCGAGCCTGCTTCCCGCAGGGAGCCTGCGTACTTGAAAATGTACCATGCCGTCGCGACAAAAAGCGCGGTTGAGGTCAGGTTAACCGCCACAGCCAGGATAGCCTGCAGTCGCGGACTGAATTGGTCGGTCAGCAGGCTGATCGCCACATGTCCCTTGTAAAGCTGGGTGTAACCGAGGGCAAATGCAGTTGTCGCCGCTGCTAGCCACCCTACGACTTCAACGATTCCCGCCATCGGGGTGCCAAAGAAACGGAGAACCATTTCACCCACGGTGAGAAACATCAACACCAGAAGGAAGCAAGAAGCCATAAATGCCAGACTTCGATTTAGGATAGAGTTAAGTCGCTTTACAAAGTAGACCACCTGTATCCCCCTTTTCAGTGGAAAATGGTTGGGGGCGCGAGCGCCCCTTGCCACTTACCCAAACTTTGGCAATTCGGGTTAATTCTCTTTAATGTTCTTGTCCCTGAGTGTGTAAAGCCGCTCGATAAATCCTTTAGCATCATAACCCTTGCTGGTCATATCTTTGATCCATTCATCAACGATGGGGTTTATCCGCTTATCCCATTTTTCCTTTTCGCCGGCAGCAAGCGAGTTGACCTTGAGGCCGTGCTTTTCTTTGGCCCAGGCAAGGGCCGCGCCCACGTTTGTGTTATCATGAAAGTTACCGGTCCAGGCAGCCATTTCACGAGAAAGCTCATCCATTACCTGCTTGACCTTGTCGGGCAGGGCGTTCCACTTATTCTTGTCCATAACCGCTGCGAAGGTGACCACCACGGTGGGATAGTCAAGGACATTTTTAAGCATTTCTGCCAGTTTGAAATCCTTGAGCACTTCGCGAGAGGTCATGGTCCCGTCGATAACCCCGGTCTGGATCGATTCAGGCACTTGAGGCATGGGCATGCCCACCGGTGCAGCGCCAAGGGCCTTGAGAATGGGCACACCGGTCCCGGCGGCTCGCAACTTCATGCCTTTTAAGTCTTTCAGGGATTTGACGGGAAGTCGGGACTGGATGTAGCCCGGCTCGGTGGTGAACATCGTGATGATCTTGTATTTCGCGTACTCTGCGGGTTTCAACTCGGCCATCAGATCCCAGTAGGTCAGGCTGGCGACCGTAGAATTGGGGAAATTTACGGGAAGTGAAACACCGGAGGTCAGAGGAAAACGTCCGGGATCGTAAGAGGGGCAGGAAAGGCCAATATCTGCGACACCGTTCAGGACCCCGTCGAACATGTTGCGCGCACCAAGAAGAGTGCCGCCGCCAAATACTTTGACCTCGACCATCCCGTCGGTCCGTTTTTCGAGTTCCTCTACCCAGTGATTTATCTGTGCGCCGGGAAAGGACTTCATCGGAGCGAAAAATGCATAAGTCAGCGTAATCTTATTCCCGGCTGTTGCCGGGAGTACGCCAAACCCGTTCAAACTAAGACTCAGGACAACGGAGAAAATGATTTGGAACCAAAACTTGTGTTTGAATCTCATGAGACCTCCTTTCAATTTATGACTCGGTTGCGGCAGGAGACTCCTGCCGCTCTTTTTGTTCGACTCCTCCCGCGAAACGGAGTACGGACGATTTCTTGTATAGGTTCAACAACTCGACAAAACCCCTGTATTTTTCCTGGAATAGGGTTGAAATATCTACATTGGAGTAATCAAAAATTCCTCTGCCGGTCTTTGGTCCCACCTCGTTTAAACGCATCTTTTCCGACACTAATTCCGGCGGTTTGTAATGGCTCCCACCCAGCGCCGAGTGCAGGTAATTACCCGCATGGGAGAGGATGTCGACACCCCCTAAGTCGATGAATTCCATTAGACCCATAACGCCGAGTCTGAAACCAAATCCTGCTTTGATAGCGGTATCGATTTCTTCCGCAGTTGTGACGCCCTCTTCCAGTATGCGAACCGCTTCGTTCATGGCGGCGACCTGTATCCGGGGGACAATAAAACCTGGACTGCTTTTCATCGTTACAGGAATCTTTCCTATGCCGCGCAAAAAAGCTTGCGTCCTCTCCACCGCCCAGGAATGTGTTTTTTCACCGTAGGCGATCTCCACCAGGGGAATCAGGAAAGCAGGATTGAGCCAGTGGGCGGTCACAATGTTGCCCGGCCTGGAGCAAACGTCTAAAAAGATTCGCAGGTGGAAAGTTGAGGTCGCCGAGGCAATCACAGTCTCTTCACCCATCAATCCACCAACCGCAGTAAAAAATTCCTTCTTCAGCTCTACTTTCTCGGGCAGCGCTTCAAATATAAAAGATGCCTGGGAAATCTCAGCCAGATTTCGGCTGACGCCCATGGCAGCGCAAGCTAGTTCGGAGTCACCTTTCCACATACCAAGCTCACTGAGGAGCATCATATTGTCCCGGATTTCGCAGAGCGCTTTTTCAAGGGCAATCATCTCTTGACCGCGTTCGCGCTCTTTGGTGTCAAAAAGCGTGACGCGATATCCCTGATTTGCCAGTAAAATGGCTGTGGCGATGCCAATACCCATCCTACCGGGGCCTACGACACTAATCTTTTTTCCGTCCCCCATCTTTCCTCCAAGCCATCTCCATGTTGAGGGAAAAACTAAAAACCTTCTTTCAACAGCTCGACGATCTCATCAAAGCCTTTGCCTGAAAGCCCGAAATTGTCGAGAGTCCTGCCGGTTTTCTCAAAATCCTCGTCGGCAATCACGCCGATCAACCGTAAAAGCGAATCGGCAATAGGTGTCTCAACGCCACAAAGATCCCCGATGGAGCAAAGCAGTGCCAGATTGCATTTTACGTCTTCCTCAATATAGCGGTACTTGAAAGTCAGGGCCTCCCGCCAACTCTCGCTTTCAACAAGATCGGTATGTCCTTTTCTTCCGTACATCCATTCGTTTTCACTGTTTTCATCGTAATGATCAGAAAAAGGATAGTGATGAGAAGTCAATCCCAGGGCTTCTCGTATGGCGATTCGTTCTTGATCGTGGGCAAGGATAAGTTTTTTTACAGAAATTGTAGTCCCCTCATTATGAATGTCCCATGACCCAAAATGCTCAATAGGCCCCGTATTTAGCAGCATGAGAACAGAATGTATGATCGGTCCGACATTCAGAAGAGCAATCGACAGGGCGTTTTCGACCGCATGAATCGCTGGAAAGAGCTCCTGGAGGGCACTGACAGCATAATCTGTTTTCTTGGCAGGAAAAACACCCACCGGTAGCCTGACTGCATGGCCGCTAACCAGA
Organism: Deltaproteobacteria bacterium; assembly: GCA_024277475.1. The sequence continues at coordinate 3,848 of JAJRVC010000256.1, read as the reverse complement.
ACCTCATCAGCATTTACTTTGCGAGTTAGATAGGGCAGTGTACCTGGTTCGGCAATAGTAATGTCTTTCCAATAACCGTCTTCTTTAAATATTTTCCCGCACAGGAATGAACCCAACGATCCGGGTGATAGAAATAGTATCTGACCATCTTCCAAATGAGGGCCTAAAATTTTAGCAATATCAGCCTGAGCAAATGCGGGTGTTGGGCAACATATAACCTGCGCACCGCTTACAGCCTCACCCAAATCTCGTGTGACCAAGTCGATTTGGGCGTCACCTTGCCTGCCAAGCCCTCTTAATTTGACTGTCTTTGTCTTATAAAGTGTTTCAAATTCCTTGGGAAAAGCGGTCCACATGCGGACATTATAGCCGGCCAGGGACATATCTCCTGCCATAGTGAGAGAGCCATTGCCTCCGCCAAGGACTGCGATTTCTTCAATAGCCATAAGATATCCCCTTGTTTTTTCCGGTGGATTTAAGACAGAAACAGTAAAATTTTTATATATTGAATTCCGGCTGCAGTTTTTGCTATGGCCGGCGCTGTTAGTAAGTTTAAAAAATTCGCATGCTCTCTATTCGTTGTCCGCGCCTGATACGTTCCGGGCACAGTCCTCAAAAGCATAGAGTTGGATGTACTCTTTTGCCTGTTCGATATGGTCTTTGATAGCTGATTTGACCCCGGTTTCGTCTTTTTCAACCAAACATTCAAAGATACGACGATGGCCGGAAACCGCTATCGATGCCGTATCGGTGCGGTGAAGACTTTTAATTCGATAGCGAAGCATGTCATTTCGATGTGCAAGAATCAGCTTTAGAAGTCTTTGGCTTCCGCTTGCACGCGCTAAGAGCTCATGGAATTCTGCGTCGAGATCTATAAACGAAGACATATCCTCTGACTTGATCATCATCTCGGAATTGTTCAGATTCCCCCTGAATGCCTGTATCTCTTCGGAAGAAATCCGCTTTATCGCCCAGCGGGCCGCAAGAATTTCAAGAGACTTTCGGATTTCGCAAATTTCGATCACTTCGTCCCAGTCGATCTGTCTGACCCGATAACCCACCCTGGGAATTAATTCTAACAGTCCCTCCTTTTCAAGAAAATGAAGCGCCTCCCGAGTCGGTGTCCGTGAAATGCCAATGCGTTTGGCTATTTGAGTCTCAACCAGAGTGGCAGATGGTGAAATTTTACCTTTTAAGATTTCATCTTTTAAATGGTGATAGATTTTTTCTCGAATGGAGATGGGTTGCTCGATTTTAAGGCTAATTTCGGGATGTGACATTGGCCCCTCTTTTTGCAGAATATAACTTGGCGGGGTTCTGTACCCCGTATACAGAACCCTAGTATATATTAAATGAGTTTGTCAATAAAAAAAAATGAACCAATTCAACATGGTTTGGTAAAAAAAGAGGAATCCTGTTGGTTGTTTCGAAACTCAGAACCACCTTTTTGATGGCGAAAAAAGTTGTTTTAAGGAAAATCTATGTCTGGGTCGGTATTTATCCAAAAAAGCGATTTCAATCATCAATGGTCCGTGCAAATATCAGGATAGTATCGTAATTGGGTAGAGGAGGTTTTGAAAAACGCTTCAAACCAGCGTGATGCAAAATAGACGGAAATAAAAACAGATAATGCCGACAATCAACTCCGATCGCCGGTAAACCGGGCACCTTTTCTTAAGCGCCAACCCAAATCCACAGTTTCATTGAAATCCAGAAACTGACTCTTGACCGCCACCTCTCTCGTCCCATTGACAGTATGAGGATCCAACTTGGCGATCGCCCGAGCCCAAGCCATGGCATGTGGCAGAAGGTCTTCAGGTGGAACCACCTTATTAATCAGTCCAGTCCTTAAAGCCCATTGGGCATCGACAGGATCACCCATCATTAGCATTTCCAGTGCATTACCCAGTCCAAGGTTGTTTACTAAACGCAGTGTACCATGGATGCTGGCCACGCCAACCTTAACTTCAGGCATGCAGAATTCAGCTTCCGGCACGGCGATGCGCAAGTCGCAAGAAATAGCCAGTGATAGGCCCTCACCGTAACAATAACCATTAATAGCCGCAATTATCGGTTTTTCCGTAAACTCGAGATCTTCCATATCAATGGAAAATTCTCCTGCTATCTCTTTCGGTGATGCTTCCGGTTTATCTTTCAATGCGATCTTAAGATCCTCAACATCAACACCGGCTGAGAATGCCCTACCCGTTCCGATAATAATTGCTATTCTACTGTCCGGGTTTTTATTGAAATCAGTAATTGCTCTATTCAGCTGAAAATACATACTCCGGTTAAACGCGTTGAGTTTTTCAGGACGATTAAGGCGAATAATATTAATGTTGCCTTCCAATTCAACATCAACTACTTTTTTTTGCATGTTTTGTATTCTCCTAACGCTCTTACCTCGGTGGGTGATCCTGATTCATTTCGATGGCATTCTTTAAAATATTCAGTCGATGGTTTTTAAAATCATATCGACATCTCTTAACAACAAAATCGATCGATCAGGAGGCGATAACAAGACTCTGCCTTTCGGATTTGTTGGACTTCTATCCATTCTCCTATGGTATGGGCCTGCAGAATATCACCGGGACCGAATACAACTAAATCAACGTAATCCTGATAAAACAGGGCTTCGGTTCCGTAAGGGGCTGTTCCGCCCTTGTCATACCCGGTGATTTCAAGGACAGCCTTTAGTATCTCAGCTTCCGGTGAAACATAAAAAGGTTCCACGATGAATTGACGGGTCTCTAATCCGTATTTTTTAGCTGCCTGCAAAATCATACACACCGCCTTATCCCGATTGTCATCGGGCATCGTCCGTAAAGACAAGGTACACACCGTTTTGGCCGGAACAACATTTAGGTTGCAGCCACCGTCGTCGATAACCATATTAAAACCGTTTGTTGGCGGGTGGAACTCCATGTTCTTGAACCGGTCGTCCGCTCTAAACAGTTTTGACAACGCGGTCATTTCAGCAAGAAAAGGACTGATGAGAAAGTTAGATGATACACCCTTGTCGGTGCTTGTATGAGCAGCCCTGCCGTGCGCAGTAATAAAAATTCTAACGGCCCCCTTATGGGTACGGATCGGTTTCATCAATGTGGGTTCAGCTATGACACCGCACTTGGGCCAGTTTCGTTTGAGGATACTTGATTTTGCAATCACGTGCATGGCACCCAGCATCCCGATTTCTTCGTCTGCGGTAACAACCAGATAATATGGCTTGCTCAATTTAACCGGATCAATATTAGCACCGGCGACTATAGCCGCAGCTAAAGCACTCTTCATATCGCAACTGCCACGACCGATCAGACACCTGTTTTTTATTACTGGAGTGAAGGCCCCCCATTCTTCCCCCCCTGGCGGCACTGTATCGCAATGGCAGAAAATGCCGAAGCCACCGGGACCGCTTCCTTTCTTCGCAACCAGATTGATCTTCAGTTCACCGTGAGTATCGGTGTAGCCGAGTCGTTCAACTTCGAAGCCCGAATGCTCAAGAACGCCTTGAACAAAATCAGCGATCTCTACATTGCTGCGTTGGCTTGCTGAATCGATACTGATCATTTTCTTGGCCAGTTCAAGAGTGTCCAGAGTCGGTCCCAATGTCTTACTCCTTTAATCCAAGGCCCACAGCCACGTCTTAAGAATCCCTCCCACTCGTCTGCCGTTTTCTGGATGTAAATGCCGCTTAGGGTCTCGGTTATCCTGTCTCCCGCTTCCGGGACAGCGCAGTCCTTCTAAACCCTAACGTTGCATAAATTTTCAATTTTTGAAGATAATTTCAGTCATACCGCATTTTGTACTGCGTCGAGAAAATGCAAAAGAGTTTTTCGAACGGCACGGTT
>JAJRVC010000255.1 GCA_024277475.1 Deltaproteobacteria bacterium | reverse complement strand
TACCTGGCGCTTTACAACCTGCTTTCCGGGTGGTTGTCAAAAACAGGCCAACCCTACGAGGGCCTGGATCTTCTAAAAGGTATAACGACAAAAAATATGCATGCCTACCAGCTCGCGCAGGCCGAAGCCCTGGCCTTGCTCAATTGGGTGAAAAAATTCGCCAAGGCCTTCATGGAGGAAGAACGATGATTGCTCCGCTTTACAAAAACCACCCCATACCCTCCGCGCCGGGCAATGGTCACAAGGGGCTGTGGTTTGATCGCTTCTTCAATCGATACGCTCCCGATTGGAGTATTGACAAGGAAGGCAAAAAGAAGTGGATCGATACCGTGGCAGGCCCCTGCGGTGATCGGAATCAACTCAAATCAGCCAGCCGAGCCCAGGAAACCTTATGTCACGCCCTTGACGGCAAGGTCGAGGAATTACGGACCACATGGCATTTCGCCACCGGTCTCGGCAATCCTCATCCGGTGGAAAACGGTTTCGCTTGGCACCCGACCTTGGGGGTGCCCTACCTTACCGGCGCCGCGGTCAAGGGGTTGGTGCGGGCCTGGGTGGAAGCCTGGATGGATTTCGAGAACGCGGACGAAGAAGCTCAAAACAACCATCGCCTTGCCACCCTGTATCGCTGGTTCGGCAGCGAGGACAAAGATCAGAAAAAACGTACCAACCTTCGTAAGGAAGGCTTTGAACCGCCCAGCAAGGGCGACAACCCGGACACCGAGGCCGGCATGTTTATCTTTTTCGACGCCATCCCCACCGCGCCGGTGAAACTGGCCTGCGATGTGATGACCCCCCATTACGGTAAATGGTACGAGCAGGGGGGCGAAATAAAAAATATCGCCAGTGAACCGGAAAGAGTACCCGCCGATTGGCACAGTCCCGTGCCTATACCTTTTTTGGTGGTCAAAGATGCCAATTTTCTGTTTTGCATCGCACCGCGCAAAAAGCCTCATACCGAAACAGAAAAATCCGAGATAAGGGCTGAATTGGAAAAGGTGCTGCAGACATTGACCGATGCACTTCAATACCTGGGAGCGGGATCTAAAACAGCGGCAGGATATGGGCGCTTAGAAATAAACGAAGCGGCAAGGGGCAAACGCGAACAGGCCGCATATCGGGCAAAGCTCCAGCAGCTCTCCCCCAAAGAACGGATGCATGAAGAGGTCAGTCAACTCGGCGAAGAGCAACTCGCCAAGATGTTCGGAAGGAATTTCAACAAAACCCGCCAGGACAAGGGTGAAAGCTGGGACGTTTTTGTTGGTCTGGTGCGCGAGATTCATGGCGAAAAAATACAGTCCTGGGGATCAGCACCAAACAAGAACATGAAAAAGGCGTTCAAGAAACTCTACGGCTAGGCGGAGACACGGAGACACGGAGACACGGAGACAATGATTATAATCGATCTTGGATATTTTTACGCTGATACTGCCAAGATATCCGAAACTTCAATTTACATTAACAAAGCTCTTGAGGCTGCTGGTGATGGTAACCACGTAGTTCTTACCGGCCGGGCTCCGGTCTGGCTTTACTTGAAGGTGGCCCATGCCCTGCACGGCAAGGCGAGGAAATTGACATACCGATCACCGGTGACCGGCGACGTGATGATATTCGATCATAATCCGTTTTAAAATAGTTTGTAGGAGTACTGTCATGATATCTCCCAAATTAAAAGAGATGCTGCGCTTCGCCTGGTCGGGCAGCCGGCATAAAAGAATATTGTTAGACTTAGTGGTCCTTGGCGTAATCCTTCAACTTGGGATGATGGCCCTGCCCCGCCTGAAGGTCTTCGACAACTTCCTGACCATGGTCTGGACGGTCGCCGAGCCGGCCATCGGTCTTACGACCCTGTTGGTGGTTATCGCGGTCTTCTTCTGGGAGCTGGAGCAGGACTGGGAGAACAGCCTCCCGAAAATTTTGACCGCCAACTTCAAGTATGATGATAAGCTTGTTATGAAGTGCGAGGGGGCATTCCTTGCCGGCGAGGCCGATATCCGCCAGTGGGGACAACAAATTGGTAGGCAAATGGCGGGGGGAGGAGACCTCTATTTCTTGCCCGGCATAGAGCAGTCTCCTCCCACTACGGACAAGTTGGATGAAAACAATCCGCATGAAGTACATAAAAAAAGATATGAAGTTACCTTTACACTTACTAAACTTCCAGCCAACCTCAAAGCGCCCTTCGAAAAAAATCAATACCTGCTGAGAAGGCCGCCTAAGTTCGAAAATGAGTGGGAGATGTTTCCCGAAAATAGTGATGATGACCAGGTAGGAATAACAACGCCTGGCCAAGCCAATAATTAGCCCAACCAATTGAAGTTGCGTCATTAAAACCAATTTTAAAACAGGGCTAAAAACAGGGGTGGTTACAGGAAATTTGTAATTGCCTGTTATCAAGGGAAAAACAGCCAAGATAAACATGAAAAACAAGGAGGTGATGATCAGAAACCATGCCTGAAAACAGAGGTTACAGAAAATGGCATTGTAACTATGTGAATTTATTA
>JAJRVC010000254.1 GCA_024277475.1 Deltaproteobacteria bacterium | reverse complement strand
TCGCCCTTGCACAAAAAGCGTTTGAACACATCGCGCAGTATAATCGTGCCATTGCCGATTTTTTAGCCTCCAGATCAAATGATGAGGTAAGTGGGTGTTATACAATTTGATGAAAGGACAGAAGATGGCTACCGATTTAAAGAAAATGTACCGCACCATCGTGGATGACCACTTCCCGGATAAAATGGAAATCAGCTTCATTCAGTCGGATCATCGCCAAACACTTTTTTATGAAAAGGTCTTATGGCGGATCGACGATGTTGAGAAAGGTCTCCGGTATGGCGAAAATCCCGGTCAGGAAGCGGCTTTATTCAGGCTGATGAATGGAAACCTGGTATTGGGGGAGACCGAGACCATCCAGGCGGGTCAATACCTGGTATCGGATATCGAATTGCTCCAGTCCGGAAAACATCCCGGGAAGACCAATCTTACCGATGCGGATAATGCCTTGAATATTCTAAGATACTTTAACGACCGTCCCACAGCGGTTATCGTAAAACACAACAACCCATGCGGTGTGGCCCGCTCCGACACACTTGCGGATGCCTACAACAAGGCATACATGGCAGACCGTGTGGCCGCCTTTGGGGGGTGTATTGCCGTCAACCGGCCTGTGGACAAGACGACCGCAGAAGCCGTGTTTAACCAGTATGCCGAGGTGGTGGTGGCGCCGGAATTTGAAGACGGGGTGATGGATCTTTTTTCTAAAAAGAAAAACCTTCGTGTCGTCCGTATCAATAACATCGGGTGTCTTCATGAATTTGTGGGCAAGCGGTTTATCGATTTGAAAAGTCTCATGGACGGTGGAATCATCGTCCAATGGTCTTCTGTGCCTTCCGCCCGTAGACGAGAAGACCTGCGACCGGCCGCATGCGCCTACAAAGGCGCTCACTACCGGGTTCAGCGGGAACCGACGGAAAAGGAGGTCGATGGTATGATTTTCGGCTGGCTGGTGGAATCGGGCATCACCTCGAATTCGGTTATCTATGTGAAAGACCAGGTGACCGTCGGCATCGGCACCGGGGAACAGGACCGGGTCGGTGTTGCTGAAATCGCAAGAGACAAGGCCTATCGAAAACGGGCGGACCGGTACTGTTTCGAAAATTACGGCATTTCCTACAATGACCTGAAGGATCAGGATAAAAAATCGGAGATCGATGCCCGGGTATCAGCGGAGAAAGGTGGATTGATCGGATCAGCCATGATCAGTGACGCATTCTTTCCGTTTCGGGACGGGGTGGATGTGGGGCTTCGGGAAGGAGTGACGGCGGTCATTCAACCCGGCGGGTCGGCAAACGACTACCAGTCCATCGACGCCTGCAATGAGGCCGGCGCGACCATGGTCTACACCGGGGAGAGAAGCTTTAAACATTAGACCCTTCTTTGAAGATTACCCTTGAAAAAAGAGGGCTAGCTTGAAAAGGAACCGGTGCCGGGTCTCTTGCCTAAAATCGGTTTTACTGGTATTATCTTTTGATAAGCGGAAGGAGGCTGCGAAACGGAAGATAGTCACCAACCGTATTGAGGGGAGGTGTACAATTCAACCGCTATCATCTTCCTTCCGCTCTTTTGTTGTGTTACCGTTACTGGTAATTCATAATTCTCCCAATCACTATTTTCATCCACACGAATTCGAACCATACCTTTGGCAAAGATTTGATTTGCAAAAACTAAATCTCTCAGCGCATCAATATCCGCCACACTTTTTCCTGATGTCCAATGTATGCATATCTGATGCCAGTAATTAATAATTCGTAAGGGAATAAATTAAAATGATGGTAAGTTCTGACTGAATTCAGAAAAATATACAAAAAAATGAAAAAAATACGGGACAAAACACCCAGTGTATGCTACTGCAGGCTATATTATTATAGCTTGTGGGTGCCAAGTGAATCTGAAAGAGATATTTATAACAAGTTTCAACACGTTCTTCAAATGGCGAAAAGCCAAACTGATCAAAGCGCTTGTAGAGCTACGTGATAAATACATTCAATCACAAAGCAGAATCAAGCAGTTAGAGAAAGAAATCACTCAGTTCAAGGAAAAACTTGAGCAGGATAAAATAAAAGCCACGAACAAGTTGGCCAATAAGCCTTCATCAAAACAGGCTGAATGGGAAAAAGACGGTCGGCCTGGAAAAGATAAAGGTAAAAAGAAACGGAAGGGTGGAAAACGCAAACCGCGTAAGGGAGCCGGGAACCGCCCAAAGAATATGGCCCCGAACCGACCGGATGAGACGGCTACCGTTGATAGTTGTGATTTATGCGGCAAAGATTTAAGTGCCCGACCGCCTCTTGAAAGCACCAATGAGCGAATCATTGAAGACATTGTTGCCCCGCCGGAAGAAACGGTAGTGACGCTGGTTATCCAGGAAAAGAAATATTGTGTTGACTGCCAGGAGGTAACGACCGCCAGATCCGATTTGGCTTTGCCCGGGGCCGATATGGGTTTAAATGCCACGGTATTGGTGTGTTACCTTTGGGTTGCTTTATGCCTGCCGTACACCAAGATCAGGGAATACCTGTGGACATTTTACAAATTCTGCGTATCGACATCCGGTCTTAGCCGGCATGTAATCAGAGTCGCTACGATAATGAGAAGTGTTCATGCTGAGATCCTGACGCTAATCAACAATGGATCAATCCTTCAAGCTGATGAAACCGGCTGGCGAGTCAGGGGCAGCCCGTGGTGGCTTTGGGTATTCGGCACTCAGGATGCCGCATATTTTACCGTGGATAAATCCAGAGGGAGCAAGGTTGTCCGCCGAGTGCTTGGAGAAATATTTTTGGGTGTCTTGGTAGTCGATGGCTGGAGTGCGTACTTGTCTGTTGTATGTGAGCAGCAAAGCTGCATGTCGCATTTGCTTCGCAAAATTCGCAAATTTCGAGATGCCTTTCCCCACCTTGCTGACATTGTGAAGTTTTATATGAAATTTAGGCGTATAATCCGCGATGGTGAGCGGCTCCAGCACAACCGTGGCCGGTTAGGCGAAATTGTGTTTCAAAGACGCTTAACGCGATTAAAGAAACGCTTAGACGATTTGGTGAAATGGCCGAATCCGGACAGTATTTTAGAAGAAATCATCAAAAAGGTTAAAAGGCAGCAACCACGGATACTGACATTTGTAGAGCACGCCGGTGTTCCATTTCACAATAATTATGCTGAATATCTGATTCGCATTGGTGTCCTCAAACGCAAAATATCAGGAGGAAGCGTATCGGTTGAGGGTGCGGAGTCATATGCGATATTACTGTCAATTTATGTGACCTGCAAGCTGCGCGGTATTTCTTTTCCTAAATACATGAAAAAAAGCTTGAGACATTACATAAAAACAGGCAAACCTCTATCACTGTTATCATATCAAGATGCCACAGGTGTCATTCCGGAAGTGAAAAAAGCAGCATAACCGGGCGGGTAATTAAGGAAATTATTGATCGTGTCAGGCATTTTTCTCTGAAAGCAATCTGAGCTTACAAATGATGGACCGCAGAATGACGTTCACTTTCGTGATGGGCCTGGTGCTTGGTATTGTTTTTCTGAATATTCCTCCGGCTCTGGATACGCTGATGGCGCTTTATTCCGTCTCCTACACGGATATATCCATTCTAATCAGCGCTCTGCTGTGGTCGCATGCCCTTATGCAAATCCCGGCCGGTATTATCACAGATCGCATCGGACTGAAAAAAACCCTCATTTTGAGCATTATGTTCAT
>JAJRVC010000253.1 GCA_024277475.1 Deltaproteobacteria bacterium | reverse complement strand
TCACGGCCGCCTCAGCGGTAACGGCCGTGCCCGCGATGCAGTCCAGATCAGCGGCATGCCGGCTGAGTACAGCTCCGACCAGATTTTCCTGGACTGCACTACCGGTATCGCCATACTGCGAGTCCACAATTTTGATGTCGCTCCCCGCGATTGCCTTTCGCAAGCCGGCATCACCGGCGACAACCCAGCCGGCGCCCTCGGGTCCGGGAAACCAGGCCACATTTAGAGGTTTCTCCCTGCTTTTCTGCAAACGGCGTAAGTAACTACCAGCCTGGTAACCCATGTCCCAGAAGGATACGGCCGCCCGGGCGGTGATGTGAGGCGAGGACATGCCGTTTATCAAATCCAGTACCGGAATCCCCTTATCAGAAGCTTTTTTTACGATGTCGTTGAGGCCGTCCAATGAAATGGCAGCGATGATCAGGCCTTCCGGATTTTCGACAAGAATTTTTTCGATCTGCTTGCGCTGAACATCAAGTTGATCGTAACCGCCCGCCTCGAATATGGATAGACTGACCTCCAGCCGCCGGGCCTCGCGGATGAGCCCGTAGTTGACGCCGAGCCAGTAGGCATCTTTAAGATGAGGAATAAAGACGCGGATACGCCATTTTTTTCGCGCCCTCTCCAACGGGATATAAAGTTTCTGCTCCCGCCGGCGCTGGTCATTAAACGGGGGTTTCCAGACATCGACTTTTACCGGATACCATTTTTTTTCGGCGTACGCTGCGCTCCCGCCTATCATAAACAGGACAATCAGAGTGTAGAGCACTGTCACGCCGCAATTCTTCAGCAAGGCACATAATTTAATAACGGAACGAAAAAAACGTGTCATTTTGGATTCCTTATTTCAGTGGATTTTGTATTTTTCTGAATTCCCGTTCACTTTAAGGAGTTCATTGATTTCTTTTTTCAGTTCGATCATCTTTTTCTCACGACCAATTGCCAATCGCCTGAATCTGGCCAACTCGTCAAATTTAGTTTTCAGTTCTTTCTCGGCTTCTTTTAGACCGCTGAGGTCCACCAGCCAGGAAAGCATACCGGTTTGGCCTTCGTATTCAGTACGAATGAATGTTGCCAGGGTTTCCCGGATCTCCCGATTGCGCCCATAGGTCTGCAACTTGTAATCGCGGACGATTCCCGATCTTTGGATTTCGTTTACGATGGATTGCCGGTCTGCCGGATTGACGTAAGCTTGTTGCGCATCTTCTCCTTTTTCGCAATAAAAAAGGTCGGTAAAGCGCGGGTTGGCGAAGCGAATGACACCCTTGATGGAAATACCGACACCGACCGGGCTGGTGTCCAAAATCTTTTGCAGTCGTTCTCGCTCCGCCAGCAGAGCAGTTTCCATTTTCCTACGTTCGGTTATATCCATGAATGTAATCACGGCACCGACGACCCGGCCCGCCTTTCTTATCGGCATGCTGGTGTACTCCACCGGAAACTGCGTGCCGTCCCTGCGCCAGAGCACTTCATCGGTTACATGGTGATCGGTTCCATCGACATAGGACCGGTACATTGGGCATTCTTCTCTGGGATAGCTGGAGCCATCCGCGTATGAATGGTGAGTTACTTCATGGACATCCTGTCCGATGAGATCTTCCGATTCGTATCCCAGCATTCGATTGGCCGCCGGATTGATAAACGCCACTTTCCCCTCCAGATCGACGCCAAAGATCCCTTCACCAACAGAATCCAGCAGCAGGCGGGAGCGTTCCACCGCTGCTTCAAGCTGCTTCTGTTTTTGCTGCAATTCGGCTGTCCGCTCGTCAACCTTCGCTTCCAGATTGTCCCGCGCCTTCATCAGCACTCGGCTGGTGCGTTCGCCCAGTATCAGAACCAGCAATACCACGCTAACAGATAGAAGCAGGGTGAATCCCAAAACCCCAAAAACCGTCCGCCGGATCTGAAAATAATCGGAAAGCGCTTCGGCCACATCGATTTCAGTCGCCAAGCCAAGCCCCAGATCGACGTCCCAGACCCAGGCGCCGAAAACCGGCACCCCACGATAATCCCGGTATCCTTCGGTGTCAATTTCGATTTGCGAGTAACCATAGGTCTGACCCGCCTTCTGCATATTAAGCTTCAATTCAATAGCACGGGAAGCCATCTTGGTTAAGGGCTGTTTCGATCTTTCGGTTTTGGGGTGCAGACCCTTAACCAGGTTAACGCCGGGATCTCGAATGGAAATGTTCAAAGCACTCTGTTGGTTTTTTCCGATTAATCCGATCCGGCGCAACTGCTCGTTAAATCGGCTTTCCGAAAGCAGTTCGCCACGATCGCTAAAGGCGTAAGTTTCACCGGTTATGTGCGCCTTAGAAAACGGCAGGATTCGCGAGAAGTCTTTGGAAGGATCCACGCGCAGGGCCAGCACTGAAATGATTTGTCCATTGGTATCCCGGATGGGAACCAGAAAAAACTTGGTGGATGGATTCCCGGCCCCTTCCGCTTTGGGCCTGTTACTTAGGGGGACATCGGATTCGATTGGCGGTACGAACAGAGCTTCACCCTCAAATGCCCGCTTGAGCAAATCCGGTCTTTGCAGTGAAATGAGATTGGGCGTCCCTATATTGGTATCCCGTGTGGATCCGATGCTGACGTGATCCGCGTTGATGATAAAAAACCCTAAACTGGAAATAATATCCTTGTTGTTTTTGAAAAAGGCTCGGGTATCCCGCAAAGCAGTGGAAGTCAGTAAATCTTCCGGGTTGGGCGGAACCGCTAAAAGACGCTTGGCTAATTTCACCAGCTCCGGATCACGTACCAGCAGCTTCAATGAGGATATTTTTTGCTCCACCCAGAGGTTGAGCCTCTCATCCGCAATTTTTAGAGTTTCAGTGAGGTTATCGCCGACACCTTCCAGAATTTTTTCCTTGTTCCGCTCCAGGGTAAACCAGCCCAGCAGACAGACAATAATGACGAAAAAACTCAAACCGGCCAGAACAAGCCCGCGAAACCACCGCGATCCGAAACTAACTGCAATGTGTTCTTTTTTAATCGTTTTGATCAATATCCAGGCCGACAGACTGAGAATTAGGAAAACTGCAATGCCGTATGCAATTAGACGGCCATATGAAATCGGCACGACGGTTTGCGTAGCGGCTGCTGCCACATCGGCCACAATCCACTTTTGCCGGATTTGATCCATTTCTTGTGGCGTAATGGCGGCCATGGCCTTCATGAGTGCGGAATACAGCAACGGCCGGTCATTGCGAACCCCGAGGCGCAGGTTCGTCAGGTCGGGATTTCCGATATTCACTTCGCCTGAAATTTTCAGGCCGGTCAGCAGATTTTTGTTGATCAGGGTTCGGACCACAGCCGCCTCACCCAGGGCGGCATCCGCCCGGCCGAACGTTACCGCTTTGAGGCTGTCCAGGGTATCCTCCACCGCAAGGCGCTCTATCCGGGGATATGATCGGGTCAATACTTCCTCATAAAAAAATCCTTTCGGAAACGCCACGATTTTTCCGAAAAGCGCTTCTATCGTTTCATAAGGCTTCTTTTGGAAGCTGACGATGACGTTGGGATTTTTGATGTAAGGCTCGGTGAAAAGCATGTATTTCATACGATCTTCGGTTTTCACGATATTGAGCATCACATCCAGCTCTTTGCGTTTCATCATTTCCAGGAATTCATTCCAGCTTGGCCCAGTGACGTATTCGACTTTAATGCGCAGCTGTTCGGCCACCCGATTCATGTAATCAATGGACAGCCCCCGGGGAGTACCGTATTCAAAATAATTAAACGGGGGCCATTCTTTTTCGTTATGAACCCGAATAACAGGGTTGGCTTTCAGCCATTCCCGTTCTTTGGCGGACAGCGCGACCCGTGTCTTTTTTTTCGGCAGAACGGTCGCCGAATCCGAGGAAATTTGGCTGAAATCTTTTACGATCCACTTGTCCTCCAGCTGTTTTCTTTTCTGGTTACCGATGACTTTTAATCCATCGTTGACCTGCTGAATCAGCGCCGGATTTCTTTTTTTTGTCGCTGTGTAATACACTTGAGAGTATAGCGGATGGTCTCGAACGTGTTCGAAGACGTTGATGAGGAAATTTTCTTTGAGGTAGTAAAAAAGCCTCAGCTCCGATGCGGCAAATACCCTTATTTCACCCTCCAGGGCCGCCCGGATGAGATCCTGGAAACGGTCATAGACAACAATTCGGTTCGCAGGCACTTTGGAACGCACAAATTGTTCCGTGTACCCGTCTTTGTAAATTCCAATAAAAAAGCCGGATGTTCTGTCAAGGGACTTGATCGGATAAACCGACGGGTGGGTGAATATGTAAGAATCAAGCACTAAAAGCTTCTCTGAAAAGTCCAGATATGCTTCGCGCTCTTTTGTTTTTAAAAGACCGGCATGCAGATCGACCTTGCCGTCTTTGAGCAGTTGCAGTGATTCTTCAAAAGACTTCGCCTTGACAAATTGAATCCGTTTGCCTGATTTTTGGGCCCACAACCGCCACAAATCCGGCAATACCCCAGCCGGACGCGATTTTGCGTCTTCAAACTCAAACGGTGCCACCCCCGCGTTATAGACGATCTTGAGTTCATCGGCCGCCGTTACGGTCATTGCGGCCGCCAAACTTAAAAATGCCGCCAAAACAGGTATATATATTCTTAATTTGTACATACGAATATCCTTAATTAAATAGCAGTCGTAATTGTTCAGCCACCAAGGCACCAGGTCACAAAGAAAATTTTAGCACAAAGTTTCACTTTGGGCCTTGCGGCTATTTTTTTGGCTTGTCCGGGTTAGGGTACTGAAAAGCGAGATGGAAATCAATATTGAAATCTATCCGGCTATATAGGCCCCTATATCTGATTTTTTACTTTGGGCCTTTATGGCTTTATGGCTATTTTCGGCTTAAATTTTTTCGGTTTATCCGGGCAAAGGGTTTGCAAGACCAACTGTCCGATGCACTGGATCTCGCAGGGATGCTTTTTATGGGCACCCAGATGGACAAATGTTGCAGGCGATAACCTGTGGTGAATTGACGGATAAAATTAAGATTCAATCCAATGTGGGAAGTAAACTCAGGGGGCGATAATTAACTCGACTATTCCTTTAAGGAAATATTCTTAAACCATTAAGGTAGTGAAATTTTTATTGACGGCGTTTATAGCACTAAACAACCCAAGAGAGATCCGGTATACGTCGGTGCCAATCAGTAACTTCCTGAAATGCGTATCCGGCACGAAGCGCAATATTTTCCTGGAAAGGCTTGGCATAAATCATAAGGCCGATGGGAAGCCCCTGTTTTGTGAATCCGCAGGGTACGCTCAAGCCGCACATATTCAAGACATTTCCGATAGCGGTGTTGCGCAGATAGCTGAGGTTTCGTTCAGAATAGACATCCATATCGGCATCAACTTCGGCCGTCGGCAGGGCCGGGATGGCCGTTGTCGGGACAAGCAAAGCGTCCACGTTACTCAGGGAATTTATGGCGTTGACCCTCAGGTTCCTCCAGGTTATATTGTTTTGTAGATACTCACCGATCTCGACATCCCTGCCCCTGATCATCCGATGGGCCACAATCGGATCCAACCGGTCGAGATATTCTGCCAACCATTTTTTGTTGAGCGTGTAAGCCTCGGCGGCGATAATCAACCCCTTGGAATTCAGCTGCCTGGCATGTTGGGCTTCGGAAAATTCGATACTGCTGACTTTGGCCCCCAGCCCTTCAAATACCCGGCCGCATTCACGAACCGCTTTCTCAATTTCCGGATCAACCTCTTCCCAGAATACGGATTCGGCAAATGCCAACCGCATCCCCCGCACACCGCCTTTTAGCTCCTTCAGTACGTCCTGAGAAGCCAGACCCCAGGTAGTATCATCGTTAAAGTCAATGCCCTGCAAGCTCTGGTAAACAAGGGCAACGTCTTCCACCGAGCGTGTCAAGGCACCGACTGAATCCAGACTCCAGCTCAACGGATAAACGCCGGCACGGCTGACCCGGCCGACGGTGGTCTTCAAACCCGCTGTGCCGCAAAGTGAGGCGGGAATACGCACCGATCCTCCGGTGTCGGTCCCCAATGCCACGGGAACCATTCCGGCAGACACAGCCACTGCCGAGCCGCTGCTGGACCCCCCCGGAACATGATGGATTCGGTTCCAGGGATTGTGGGGGGTGCCGTAATCATGATTGATACCGACACCGCCGTAAGCAAACTGGACCGTATTGGTCTTGCCAAGCAGGATCATACCGGCCCGGTTAAGCCGCTCGACCGCATGGGAATTTGCAGCGGCAATATTCTTTTCGAGAAAACTTGCTCCGGCAGTAGTCGGCAATCCCTTGACGTCAAATAGATCTTTTACGGCATACGGGATGCCGTGCAAAATACCACGATTTTTTCCATCTCTTATCTGCCTGTCCGCCGCATAGGCCTGTTCCAACGCACGTTCAGAACACATCAGTTTGAAAGCATTCAGGCGACCATCCAGTGATTTGATACGGTCCAGCAAGTTTTTTACCAGCTCGGTTGAATTTATTTCACCCTTGCGCAACCCGTCGGCAAGGTCAGTGATGGTCTGATAATGCAAAGGAATTCTATCCATAGCTGCCTTTCTTTTTGTTGCTGAAGGTTTCTGGTGTCAAGCCAGCGGTTGGTGCTCTAAATCATTTATTACAAAAATGTAGTTTTCTTCTGAATAAACGGGTCACTTTGGCTGCCGGTAACCGGGTTCGCATGAAACACCGCCCGGCCGGAACAGTGAATTGATTGAACGTCGAACATCGAACGCCCAACGTCGAACTTCGAATATTGATGACGCTACGCTTTATCTATTTTAAAACAAGCGAACCGAAGAATTTTGAAGAATTGGATCACTGTGCTCTGTCTTTTTTAAAATAGACAGAATACATTACTTCGATATTCGACATTCATTATTCGATATTCGCTTTTTCAGAGTTTCTGTTTCGATCAGAATAAGCTTAGTCTCTTAACCGGGCGAGCTCATCGTACATTTCGATCTCCGGCGCACCATCCAGCAACGGTTTCAGGACGACAAACAGCTCCTTGAAGTAGGAGGTTGAACTATGAGCTTTGAGTGCGGCGGCATCCTGGTACTTTTCATAAAACAGAAAAGCACACGGATCATGCTGTGCTCGATGGAGTGTATATGTCAGGGTTCCCTGTTCTTGAGCCACCTTAATAACCATACCCCGCAATGTCTCTTCCATTTTCGCTTCTTCACCGGCCTTCGCTCTCAGTTTCGCAACAACGATCATCTGTATCTCCTTTCATTAGACATGCATATAATTTAATCTTTGAAAAATCCTGTTGATCCTGCCAGATATAACATCTAAAAAGAATCCATTCCTCTTATCTTTTGCCGGCAAGCATCGCCGCAAGCTGAATCGCTTCGATCATGGATTGCGGATTGGCCCTGCCCTCTCCTGCTTTGCCGAATGCCGTTCCGTGATCTACTGAAGTGCGGACGATGGGAAGTCCCAGAGTGATATTCACCCCCGACATTTCCCCCCATTGACCGGTTTTATCATTATACTGAAAACCTAGAAACTTCATGGGAATATGCCCCTGATCGTGATACATAACCACCACAGCATCATACATACCCCCCTTCATCTTCGAAAATACCGTATCCGCCGGAATCGGTCCTGCGACATCATATCCTTTGCGGCGGGCGGTTTCTACCGCCGGTGAGACTTCTTCATCATCTTCCCGACCGAACATTCCGTCTTCACCGCAATGCGGATTCAGTCCTGCCACTCCGATCCGCGGCCGAGATACCCCGAAATCTTGCAACGCATCCCGGGTAAGACCGATGACGCGCAGAACCCGATCTTTCGTAACCCGGTCACAGGCTTCTCGCAGGCTGACATGGGTGGAAACGTGGGTTACGCGAAAGTTACCGTGGGTCAGCATCATGGAATAGTCCCGAGTGCCGGTCAGCGTTGCATAGATCTCGGTGTGCCCGGCATATCGATGCCCGGCCGCATGAATTGCAGCCTTATTGATCGGACCGGTAACCGTTCCGTCAATTTTTCTTTCCATGGCCAGTTCGATAACTTTGGTTACGTACTCAAAGGATGCCCTGCCCTGCTCCGCGGTTACTTCCTTGTACCTCAAACGATCCATCGGCATGTTTTTTAAATCCAGAATATCCATGATGCCGTGTACACCGCGGGCATCCTGTACCTTCCGGACAGGGTTGAGCGTTAATTTTACATCGGTAAATCTAAAAATATCCTCCATGACCCGATAATCACCCACCACGAGAGGTCGGGCCAGATCATAAATTTTTTTTTCATTTAACGCCTTGGCTATAATCTCCGGCCCGATCCCCCCGGGATCGCCGATGGAAATACCAAGGACGGGTCGTTTATCATCACTCATAGGGTTTCTCCGTAAATTTTTTAAACCTTTTCAGTTTAGCCGCTTCACCGGATTTATTAGTTTCGTTTACAATCTGTTACCTAAACTGAGTGGTTCCAGGTTCGGGCTTCAAGGTTAAGGACAAAAAAGGCATTAAAGACCCGAAGTCCTCGTTTAACCCAATGTTGCATAAACAACATGGCAAAGAATAGCTAAAGATTCGCGGTAAACACTTACAAATACGATCCCTTTATACGAGCTATTTACATTTTTCAACCCGGAACGTTGAACCCAGAACCTCTGAACGGCTACACAGTTTCATGCAGAACGACCAGCGTGTCCTCCCGGCCGAATGCGCCGGCTTTGGTCACCACCGGCAGGCCGTCCAGGGGACCGCCGATAAGTGTGCCCTGTACCACACCGGTGACAACTTCACCAAATATTCGTATGCCCTTTGCGCCGGCAGCGGTTAAAACCGCATCGGCGGTATCGCCTCCGGTAAGAAAAATAAATCCCGGTCTGGTCTCCGTCAATACTGCCGCCAGGAATCGTCCCAGCCCCTGGATCATCGATTGCGCCGCCGGTTGTTGGTTGAACTGTCCGGTGGATACCGGGGGTTGTTGGGACGAGTCGATGGTGACGACAATATGTTGGGCGGACAACTTTGATCGAACCGTTGAAACATAGTCTAAAAAAGCATTTCTCTGATGTTCATCCGTCAAAATCGCGTGGTCCAGAACAATCTGTTCATAGGGATAAACCTCCACCAGCGTTTCGATCTGCCGTCTGGTCACTTCCGAATTCGTTCCGCAAACCAGCAGGTAATTGCCGCCTTCAAAAAAACGGTGGTCATGAGTTTTCGGTATCGGTGACGGCGTCAAAAGACCGCCAAGACCAGCGGCCAAACCGGCGGAGCCCACCGGGAGTATCCTGCGCGAAGACGAAAAGACCAGGTGAGCAATCCGGTCAAGGTGGAGCCGGCATGTCGTATCGAATGCGATGTGTCTGATTCCGTTGCTGATTTGACGATCGATCTCATCTCGCAGTGCGGACTCCTCTCCTTCCAGCAAATGCAGAGAAATGTGCCCGGCCGGGGACCGACTCTGATTTTGTATAACCGTACACAGATCAGATTCGGTAACGGGAGTAACCGGGTCCCGGCCAATTTCTGTCTGTCCAACCGGAATACCATGAACCAAATGGGTACCATTCTCTGTGGTACGCCCCATCTCGGGAAACGCCGGCGCAATAAAGCTTACCTCATACTCCAATTCAACCATAAGCGCTTCGATCTCCGCACCCGGATTACCGCGCAGGCAGGAGTCTATTTTCTTGTATATCCAAAACGGCTTTAACTCTGAAAGCCGGCGGGCAACGGACCTGAGACGCTTATACGCGGCCATCATTTTCAAAGCACGACTGTTGGTGTATAAAGCAACGGCAGACCCTGAAGTCGGTGTCAGCGCACGGGACAATTGAAGATAAGAGACCAGTACGGTGTTATCATAAAAGGGGCAAAACTGTACGCCCGTGTCGGCTGCACCGGTTAAGTCATCTGCGATAATGAAGATCTGATTCATATTCATAGGATCAGTAATTTTTACTTTTTTAATAGCACTATCACCACCGCTGGCCTGACACCTTAAACCTTACTGAAATATTTACGCCAGTTTGTGTCTGATAATGGCCCCCTTGTCGGCCGATTCCGCCAGACGTGAATACAAGGCCAAATAACCGGTTTTGAATTTTGGTGCGGGCCGTTTCCAATTACCCAGTCGGTTGCGGATTTCCTGATCTGAAAGGTGCAAGTGCAGCTTGCGATCGACAATATCGATGGTAATCTCATCCCCGTCTTCCACGATGGCAAGCGGCCCGCCCTCAGCAGCTTCAGGAGAAATATGCCCGACAAAACAGCCGTTGTTGGTACCGGAAAAACGACCATCCGTTATCAGCGCGCTCTTTAGCGCCAATCCTCTGCCGTAAAGAAGTTTCATGGCCTTGTACATCTCCCGCATACCGGGGCCCCCTTTGGGGCCTTCATAACGTATGACCACCACCTCGCCGGCCGTTACGTTCCCCTTCATGATAGCTTCGTTGGCCGCTTCTTCGTAATCGAAACAATGAGCCTTACCCGTAAACGTGTGCATGTCCGGATGAATGGCGGCCGGCTTGGTGACAGCGGTATTGGGCGCCAGGTTGCCGTGCAGAACAGCGAGCCCGCCTCCTTTGCGCCAGGGGTTTTCTATCGTTTTGATAATCGCACGGTTGGGCACAGCCACATTGGCAACGTTTTCAGCCACCGTCTTGCCGGTGACGGTTAACGCATCTCCGTGCAAAATGGGAAGTAGCTCCTTCATAACCGCCGATACCCCCCCAGCCTGGTGGAAATCCGGAACATTGGCAGCGGCAGCCGGATTCATTTTAGCGATGTGGGGTGTACTGCGACATAATTTCTCAAAAAGATCCATGGTAATTTCACAGTCGGCTTCATATCCTATTGCCGGGATATGCAGCGCAACATTGGTCGAACCACCAATGGCAGTGCTGAGGCGAATACCGTTTTCGATTCCTTTTTGATTGAGAATCCGGCGGGCCGTGATACCCGTTTTTATCAGTGACACAATCTGCCGCCCGGAATCCTGAGCCACTCGCAAACGATCCGCATAGGTTGCCGGAATCGTAGCACTTCCAGGTAGTGAGAGCCCCATGGCTTCAGCAACACAGCACATGGTATTGGCCGTTCCGAGAAAAGAGCAGGAACCGCAGGTCGGGCCGGCACAGTTTTCCAGTTCGAGGAAATTGGTTTCATCGATCCTGCCTGTGTTCAACATCCCCAAGCCCTCTGTAAGAGAGGTGATATCGGATGAGCGCCCATCAAATTGGCATCCGCCTTCCATGGGTCCCCCCACCACCATAATAGCCGGCAAATCCAACCGGGCTGCCGCCATTAACATGGCGGGAACGATCTTGTCACAGGAACCCAAAAGGACGACGGCATCAAGGCGGTGGGCCTGCACCATCATTTCAATGTCATTGGCTATCAGATCGCGGGTGGGCAGGATATAATGCATGCCCTCATGACCCTGGGCGATTCCATCACAGGCGGCGATTACGCCGAATTACACCGGTGTCCCGCCGGCCTGCCGGATTCCCTGCTGGACATACTCCGAAACCTGGTTTAGGTTATAGTGCCCCGGCACCACCCGATTCCAGGAGTTGGCAATGCCGATCATGGGACCTTTCAGATCGTAATCACTGTATCCCATGGCTTTGTATAGAGAGCGGTGCATCGACCACTCCGGCCGTTCAAGTATTTGTCTGCTGCGCCAGTTCATGGTTATTTCCTTGTCGTTAGTTATATGTTTTTTTTGCATAATTTATGTCTATTAGTGTCAAAATCCAATTATTTTTCAAATATATGATAAAGCTATATTTATAACCACTTAATCAATCAACGATATCCGTACCTGAAGCACACTGCCCAGTCATCACCCAGCTACCAGCCTCCAGTAACCGGCGGCCAGGAACCCGTAACTAGTATCAACACCGCTTATCTGTGTCAACAGAGATACGCCTGAAAGTCGTAATTGCAGTTATGTCCAAAATCTGAGCATCGGATAGTTTTATGCTACCCGCGAAGAGTTGCAAGTATGGAGGCTGAAAGCTCAAGGCTCAAAGCAGAATTCAATAGAAAAGACAGAGCGACCTGTCGGGTCGTAGCCGAAGGCGAAGGCGAAGCCTGAAGCGATACCACAAATCTTAAATATTCAATTCCAGTCTGTCGGGCCTGAGACCTTTTATACCTTGTTCTTTTCTTAATCCTGAACGTTGAACTTTGAAACTGTGAACGGTTACATTATTTTTTCTATTGACATAACCTGATTTTAGCGCTTTAAATCGTTTACGCATTAATCGAACTTCAACGAAAACTTGATTTGTGAAAGGAGGAAATGACCATGAAAAAGCAGGATAGCAACATGACGCGCAGGAATTTTATCAAAACCTCGAGCGCCGGTCTGGCAGGTGCCGCGATTCTGGCAAGCCCTCTGGGACCGCTGGCAGGCAAGGCACTGGCGGCCACCCCACCGACGTTTAACCTGGGCAAAAATCCCGTCGTCAACGTACTGCGCTGGAGTGTCTTTGTGGGACCCGACAAAGTCCTTTGGGAACAAAATTGTCGTAAATGGGAAAAGGTTACCGGAGGCAAAGTCATCAACGAATACATTTCGTGGGAAGATGTCCGGCCCAAGGCCGCCATGTCGGCTGCCGTAGGAGCCGGGCCGGATCTGG
Source organism: Deltaproteobacteria bacterium (assembly GCA_024277475.1). The sequence continues at coordinate 6,575 of JAJRVC010000253.1, read as the reverse complement.
TACTCGGATGGCACGATGACCCTCACCTCTATCCCGACAAGCTTGTCGATGTTACTGATGTGGCCACCTATCTCGATAAAAAATACGGCGGCTGGGAAGATGTGTGTTTCAAATACGGTATGAGGGGCGACCGCTGGATCGCTTTACCCATGGGCGCACCAGGCCAGCAGGTTGTTTACCGCAAAAGCTGGGTCAATGATGCCGGCTATGATCAGATGCCCAACAATACTGAAGATTTTATTAAATGCTGTCAAAAACTCAAGACCAACGGGCATCCGGTAGGCTTTGCTCTAGGTCATGCTGTAGGAGACGGCAACAACTGGGCTTACTCTTGGCTGTGGTCCTACGGCGCATCCACCGTAAATAAGGACGGATCACCGGCCATCAACAGCCCCGAAACCCGCAATGCTTTAGAGGGTATGAAAGAACTTTACAGTGCCATGATTCCGGGCTGCGCCTCCTGGCTGGACTCCCACAACAACAAGGCCTATCTGGCTGAGCAGATTTCAGTAACCAACAACGGCATCAGCATCTACTATGCCGCCAAGCACAAACCCCAGTGGGCGGAAATCGCTAAGGATACTTACCACGCCGCCCTTCCCATCGGGGCGGTCGGAAAACCCGCCGAATTACACCTTTTCGACCAGGCCTTTATTTTCAAACATGCCCAAAATGTCGATGCCTGCAAGCATTTCCTGATGTTCATGCTGGAAAAAGACCAGTGCGGACCCTGGATCGAGGCCATGGAGGGCTATGTGACACCATCATTAAAAGCTTACCGTAATCTGCCGATCTGGACGGCGGATCCCAAGAACACGCCCTACCGGGATTGTCTTAAAAATATGCTGTGGAATGGGTATCCGGGTCCCATCGGGCCGGGTTCGGCCGCCGTGATGGCCGAGTATGTCGTCGTCGACATGTTCGCCAATTACTGTGCCCGAAAAATGTCCGCCGACAAAGCCATTTCCAGAGCGGAAAAGAGCATCGCCAGGGCTTACAGAATGTAATAATGCAACGGCCGCTGAAGGGGCGTTTGGGCAGCCACCGGCAGCCCGTATACCGACGCCCCTTTACGCTTAAAAACAGACCGGAGAAAAACCAGTGGATGTAATGCCTGCATCTGATCAGATTCTGGAGCACGGGGGATTGCGGGGGCGCCTTTCCCGCGCGCTGGAAAACCCGACAATTCTGGGTTTGCTGTTTGTAGCCCCGGCCGAGCTTATCCTTTTGATTTTTTTGGCCTATCCTTTTTTACTGGGATTGTGGCTGGGTTTTACCGATACCATCGTGGGCCGGGAAGGTCATTTTATCGGATTTGAGAATTATTCCTACCTGCTGGGGGATCCCAATTTCTGGCTCACGGTCTTCAATACTTTCTTGTACACGGTGGCGGCGGTCATTTTAAAAGCCGTGCTGGGCATCGGGCTGGCCGTGGTACTCAACCGCGATTTCAAAGCTAAGGGCCTGGTACGCGCCATTGTGCTGCTGCCCTGGATTATTCCCACGGCCTTGAGTGCCATCTGCTTTTGGTGGCTTTTTGATTCGACTTTCAGCGGAATTTCCTGGGCCCTGGTCAATCTGGGTATCATCGATCACTACATCAACTTCCTGGGAGACCCCTGGAATGCACGCTGGTCCCTTATCGCCGCCAATGTGTGGCGGGGGGTCCCGTTTTTTACTATTGGCCTGCTGGCAGGTCTGCAGACCATCAGTCCCGATTTATACGAAGCCGCCGAAATCGACGGGGCCGGATCCTGGAAAAAGTTTCGGCGTATCACCCTGCCGCTGCTTACGCCGCTGTTGACCGTGGTAACCATCTTTTCAACCATCTGGACCTTTGCCGATTTCCAGTTGGTATGGATTATCACCAAGGGAGGCCCAGCTGGTGCCACCCATATTTTCGGCACCCTTTCCTTTGAAAGAGCCATGCAGGGCGGACATTTCGGGGAAGGTGCAGCTATTTCGAATTTTATGCTGCCCATTCTGGTCGGTTGTGTATTTATCGCCTTTGTATTTTTACGAAAAGAGGATTAAAAATGGCCATCGAGCGTGCCGGATCAAAATTTTTTAAATTTTTCGTGCCCCTGGTGCTGTATCTGGTTTTTCTGCTGTTCCCCTTTTACTGGATGGTCAACACGGTTTTTAAATCCGACCTCGAGCTTTACAATATGAAGCTCAATCCCTTTTACATCCATCATGGCACACTCGACAACATCATCACGCTTTTTACCGAAACAATCTTTTTGCGATGGATGGCTAACACTTTTTTGGTGGCCATTTCTGCTACCCTGATCTCTCTGGCGGCAAGCCTGCTGGCCGCCTATGCGATTCAGCGGCTGCGTTTTAAAACCTCAGGCCCCACCGGCGTAGCCATATTTTTAAGCTATCTCGTTCCCCAGACCATTTTATTCATTCCCCTGGCCCATATTATATTTAAGCTCAGGTTATGGAACTCTCTCTGGGCCCTGATCCTCACCTATCCGACATTTCTCATCCCGTTTTGCACCTGGTTGTTAATGGGCTATTTTAAGTCCATCCCCAAGGAGATGGAAGAATGTGCCATGATCGACGGCGCCAGCCGGATCAAAATCTTCCGCAAAATCATCCTGCCCCTGTGTCTGCCGGGGGTGCTTTCCGCCGGCATATTTTGCTTTACGCTTTCCTGGAACGAATACCTTTATGCGTTGTCTTTTATCTCCAGCACTGCAAAAAAAACCGTGCCCATCGGCTTAGTCACAGAACTGGTGCGAGGTGATGTGTACCACTGGGGAGCACTGATGGCCGGGGCACTTTGCGCATCGGTACCGGTGGCCCTGGTTTATTCATTTTTCGTGGAAAATTATGTGGCCGGCATGACCGGCGCTTTAAAGGAGTAGAAACATTATGGCGGACGTGCGGCTGGAAAAAATATGCAAGCAGTTTAATGAGGTCGTTGCCGTAACCGATTTTAACCTGACGATCCGGGACAAAGAATTTGTGGTTCTGGTGGGACCCAGCGGCTGCGGAAAAACGACTACCCTGAGGATGATCGCCGGTCTGGAAGATATCACCAGCGGAAGCATTTACATCGGAGACCGCATGATCAACAAGCTTCCGGCCAAAGATCGCAATATCGCCATGGTGTTTCAGAACTATGCCCTGTATCCCCACATGACCGTATTCAACAATCTGGCGTTTTCATTGGAGATGCGTAATCAGTCCAAAGACGAGATTAAAAAACGCGTACAGGAAGCTGCGGAAATACTCAACATTGAGGGTCTGCTGTCCCGCCGGCCCAAACAGCTTTCCGGCGGCCAGCGACAGCGGGTAGCGCTGGGACGTGCGATTGTGAGAAAACCCGAAGTGTTTCTATTTGATGAACCCCTGTCCAATCTGGATGCCAAGCTCAGGGCTCAGACCCGGCTGGAGTTGAAAAAACTTCATGAACGGCTCGCTACCACGGCGGTTTATGTGACCCACGATCAAATTGAAGCCATGACCATGGGGGATCGTATCGTAGTCATGCACGATGGCTTTATTCAGCAGGTCGGCTCGCCGCTGGAACTCTATGACCGGCCGGCCAATAAGTTTGTAGCCGGGTTTATCGGCAGCCCGGCCATGAATTTATTCGAGGCGGAGTTAAACGGAGCCGGAGATGGGCTTTCCTTGCAGGCCGGCGATTTCACCCTCGACTTGCCGCCTGAAAAGGCGCAGCCTTTTCAAGCTTACACCGAAAAAAAAGTGATCGTGGGTATTCGACCGGAAGATTTCAAACGGGTCTCCGAACACAGCCAGGGGAAAACTATTCCGGCCAAGGTTGAAGTGGTTGAACCGATCGGGAACGAAACCTACGTAAATGTGGCTGCCGGCGACGTCACGCTGACCGCGGCTGTTGGCAGGAGAACCGCGATTGAGCCTCACAGCACGCTCAATCTGGTCCCGATCTTTGAAAACATGCATCTTTTCAACATCCGCAGTGAAAAATCGATCCTAAAAAATTGAGGTTGTCGACAAGCGAACTGAACCATTGGACTATATCATAGAAATTCTGAGCCGTTAAAGCCATAAGGACCCAAGGCGGTCCTTATTTTTTATAACAGGTGGAACGCGCCGGGGGTTATCATGTCAAGGCCAAAAGTGTATGTGTCGCGCCTAATCTCTGAAAAGGGTTTGAATCTGTTACGTAAAGTTGCCGACCTGAATGTCTGGCAGCAGAAAGAACTGATGCCGCGAAAATTGCAGCTGGAGCAGTTTGCGGACTGTGACGGGCTTTTGACAACCTCGGACATCATGATTGATGAACAGCTCCTGAAAGCCTGTCCGGCCGTCAAAGTCGTCAGCAATCACGCGGTGGGTTTTGACAACGTCGATGTCGCTGCCTGCACTGCTTTCGGTGTTCTGGTGGGCAATACCCCGGATGTTTTATCTGAAACAACCGCCGACCTGGCCTTCACCCTGATCCTAGTTAGCGCGCGCCGGGTGGTGGAAATGGCGCAATGGATAAAAGCGGATCGCTGGAGGAAAAATAGGGGATTGCTTGAAAACCTGGGTATTGATGTGCACCATGCCACCTTGGGGATCATCGGCTTGGGGCGTATCGGCAGGGAAGTGGCCCGCCGGGCGACGGGTTTCAACATGAACATTCTTTATCACGATCTCAAACGCGACCTGAAAGCCGAAGAAGATTTCGGTGCTGTTTGCACTAGCAAGAATACGCTTCTGCACCAAAGCGACTTTGTCAGTGTGCACCTTCCGCTGTCTGAGGAGACCCGTCACTTTATCGGAAAAAAAGAACTGGCGATGATGAAGCCCACCGGAATCATCGTAAACACGGCACGCGGACAAATTATCGATCAGGAAGCGCTATTAGACGCTTTGAAAGCCGGCAAGATTTCAGGGGCCGGACTGGATGTGATGGAACCGGAGCCCCTGCGCAGCAATCACCCACTGCTCTCGATGCCCCGGGTAACCGTTCTTCCCCATATCGGCAGCGCCACAAAAAAAACAAGAGCCAATATGGCCGGGATGGCTGCCCAAAATCTTATTTGTGCGCTAAACGGTCAGCCCATGCTCAGCTGTGTCAATCCGGACGCGATCGGAACAGGACGCAATGCCCGGATAGATGGCCACCCAAGTCCTTCTACGCTTCTTGCGCCTGAATAATTTCTTCCGAACGGTCGGTTGCCGAGGGCGGTGTCGGCGTGAGCCTGCAGATGTCGGCGTAGAATTCCGGACCCAATTGGATGTCCACCGATCGTAGTGCGTCTTCCAGCTGATCAACGTTGCGGGCACCGAGAATCGGGGCCGTTACCGCCGGATGATGGGATGCCCAAGCGACTGCCAGGGAGACCGGATGGTATCCACGTTCTTCAGCAAATCGGTTAAACCGCCGGGTGGTGTCAAGCATCCATGCGTCACCGTAGCGTTTCCGATACATGTCGTCGTCGGCTAAGCGCGCGGAGCCCGCTTGACGATCCCTGGTGTATTTCCCGCTGAGCATTCCACCGCCCAGTGGGTTGTAGGTGATGACCCCGAGCTTCTCAGCCGTCGCAAGAGGCAGAATTTCAACCTCGGCCTGGCGCTTGATCAGATTGTACATGGGTTGAATGCAGTGAAAAGAAGTCCAGCCGTTGCTGGCTGATATTCCCAACGCTTTGGCAATCTGCCAGGCAGCGAAGTTACTCACACCGGTATATCGGACCTTTCCCTGGGAAACGACATCATCCAGAGCCCGCAGGGTTTCTTCTATAGGGGTATACTCGTCAAAACGGTGTAAAAAATAAATATCAATGTATTCGGTGTTCAGACGTTTCAAGCTGGCCTCCAAAGATGATATCAGGTGCCTTCGCGACCCTCCCTGGACATTGTAACCGGTACCCATCGGTGAACCGAATTTGGAATTAACGACAAGTTCTTGGCGGCAATCGGAAATCAGTTCACCTAAAATGCTTTCGGCGCGGCCTTCATTATAGACATCGGCGCAGTCAAAAAAATTGATGCCGGCATCCCGACAGCGATTAAAAATATCTTTGGCAGCAGCCTTATCGGCCTCACGGCCAAAGGTCATAGTCCCCATACATAAACTGGACACCTGAATGCCGGTTTTTCCTAAAAAGCAGTATTCCATTTTGGACTCCTTTCTGCTATATATTCCCTTTAACACCAAATTTTCGTGCGAGTGGCTTTCCAGCCACGAAAAACAGGTGACTCTAACACAATGGTCGTTTAATCGCAGCCGGAAAGACGCTCCCACAGAGATAAGATCAGTCCCTAGCTTATTGATATTGCCATACGATTTACGCTGAAGATGAGGAAAATATATTCCAATAAGTTTAAAGTATCAACAAAAATATCACCCTCTACATCGGAGGATTTAATGTCATGTTCGATATAGTTGCCTTTGGAGAAGCCATGGTCCGGATGTCACCACCGGATTTCAAACGACTGGAGCAAACAACGACCCTTGATTTGCACATCGGCGGGGCTGAATTAAATGTGGCCGTCGGTGCCAGTCGTCTCGGTTTGAAAAGTGCCTGGGTATCCAAACTGCCCGACAATCCTCTGGGGAGAATGATCGCTAATAAAGCGCGTGAACT
>JAJRVC010000252.1 GCA_024277475.1 Deltaproteobacteria bacterium | reverse complement strand
TGATGTCCTCGAAACCGTCGGTGATCAGTTGGTCGGCCAAAACGGAAACAGGCATCCGAAACCGTTCCGAGAGATAAAATGCTTCCACGACCATTGCCATGGCCTCTTGAGCCGAGTTGTGTGCCAGACAAATCGCCTCATAATTGCCTCCCTGGGTGGGGTAACGCATCATGTATATCTCCCCTTGCCCCGGTGCCCCGGTAATCCCGCTAACCGGCCCTACGCGGCCTGAATTCAACACGACCATCGGCATCTCACAACCAATAGCCCAACCGTAGGGATCCGCATATAGGATATAGCCGGGCCCCGAGGTTGCGGTCATTGCTTTCATGCCCCCTAATGAAGCACCGATACATAAATGCATGGCCGCACATTCGTCTTCCGCCTGCAAATAGACTCCCCCGACTTGGGGCAGACGGGAACTCATTGCCTCGGCAATCTCCGTGGCCGGTGTTATTGGGTATCCTCCGAAAAAACGGCAACCGGCCAGGATGGCGCCCTCGGCGATGGCAAAATTCCCGGTTTCTAAAAATCGTTTCATATTCAAGACCTCTCGTAGAGTTAGGCCCTTAGCGGGCTTTATCTGACAACATAGTGTAAAGAACTGAAGGTGTCAGCGCCGCCGCCGACTGCTTCAATGGGCTGGATTAAACAGCGAACAGCAGAACCGCAGAATTTTGAAGGACGGTTTCGCTTTGCTCAGTCTTTTATATATAATAGCCGGAATACATTCATTATTTTATTTCGGCACGTCCGGGTTCAGGTCCTGACCTCTTTGATGTCGATTGCGAAATCGGGACAGGCATAGAAGCACTTGAGGCACCCCACGCACCAGTCGCTGGATTTGCTCTGCATTGGCCGGTAACCCTTGGTATTAAAGAAATCCGCCGGACCGAAGGTGTCGACCCCGCAGACCTCGACGCAGTATCCGCACTCTTTACAATTCTCTGTGTTGAGCACCACCTCGAATCTGCGCGCATCGCAGTTGAGGCAACGCCCTGCCTCGATCTCGACCTGGCGATGGGTGAGTCCGGTCTCCACCTGCCCAAATTCGGCCATGCACTGCCAGGATGCCAGGGTGGGCATTTCCTGGCGGGGCTCGGCGGATTCAGGCAATGGACCCAGTTCCACCTCATTTTCCGCCGGTGCCAGGATCTCGGAGATATCCCCGGATCCTCCCAGATATCGGTCGATGGCCTTGGCGGCTTTGCGGCCCTGGCCGATGGCACTGACGATGGAGGCAGGTCCCGTGACGACATCGCCGCCGGCAAAAACACCCGGGCTGTCCGTCTCCAGGGTATCACGGTTGATTTTCAACTCTGTGCGCGATACACAGACATTGGTATCGCCGGAGAGAAATTCCAGATCCGCCTCCTGGCCGATGGCCACGATGATGGTATTGGCATCCAGACGGTGGGTGATATCTTCATCCAGAATCAACTTACATTCCCGGCCCCCGTCGCCTTCCGAAGAACAGCTGATGAGTGCCAGGCCCATAACCTGTTCACCGCACAGCACCTTGTTGGGGGCCCATTTTTCGAGAATGGAAATTCCCTCGGCTTCCGCTGCAGCCACTTCATCGGGGTGGGCCGGCATCTCGCACCGGGTACGCCGGTAGACCAGGGTGACTTCCGGTGCTCCCAGGCGGCGGGCCGTGCGGGCGGCGTCCAGGGCCACGTTGCCGCCACCGATCACCGCTACTTTAGATCCCAGATCGAATTTGCGGCCTTGGGAAACCTCTTTTAAAAAATCCCAGCCCCAGAGGACACCGTCGCCCTCGGCCCCCGGCAGATCCGTACCGGCATTGGCCATGACCCCGCAGGCCACGAACACAGCGTCATGGCCTTGTTTGAGGTCGTCGAAGGTGATATCGACGCCCACCCGGGTGTTGCCCTTAAATTTTACCCCCAAATCCAAAATATACTGGATATCGCGCTTGACGCGTTCCTTGGGGAGACGGAATTCCGGTATACCGAAGCGCAGGGTTCCACCCGGTTCGGCCCAGGCATCGTACAGGGTCACTCCGTGGCCTTGGGTGGCCAGGTAATAGGCGGCCGTCAATCCGGCCGGCCCGGCACCCACCACAGCCACTTTTTTGCCGGTGGCCGTGGTCTGTCGTTTGTTCTTGAGCCAGGCATCCCTGCCGTTGTCAATTGCCGCCCGTTTCAGGGCTCTGATGGCTAGAGGTTCCCCGAATTGTCTGTAGGCGCAAACGTCTTCACAAGGCGCGAAACAAGCGTCGGCGCATACCGTTGGCAATGGCAGCTTTTCACGCAATACCGCCACCGCGTCATCGTATCGCCCGTCCTTTACCGCCCGTATGTAACGCGGTACGTCAACCCCGGCAGGGCAGGCTGAACTGCAAAGGGGAACGATAAAGTCCTTTCTGGACACCCGGTAGGTTTTCATTCGTCATTGCTCCTCTTCGATGAGAAAATATTGAGGCTTCCATTAACCGGAAACTATAATCACCCGGTTAACGAAAGTTGGACTTATTGTCAAGATTGATTTTTTGTTTTGGATTGGAATATTAGGTCAATTCAGACAGGGCTCATCGTTTAGCCTGTATTTATTTTGATAGAATCTTATGTGTGGGGCGTCGAATTTGCCGGAGGGAAATCTGCGGATTGTATTAAACAATACCAGGATAGAGCTTTTTGACGCATTCCGGGCAGATTCCATGGCTGAATTCCGCTTCCGAATGTTCGCCTATATACGTCTCGATTTGATTCCAATAGCCCTTATCATCCCTTATTTTTTTACAGGAGGCACAGATGGGCAGCATCCCGCTCAATGTTTTGATCTTTGCCAGTGAGTTCTGAAGGCTTTTGATCAGCTGATTTCGCTCCTTTTCGATCTGTTTGCGTTTGGAGATATCGCGAATGATACCGGTATAATAATTCTCCCCTCCCACCTTCCAGGTCGAAATTGAAAGCTCCAGGGGAAATTCAAGACCCTCTTTAGTCAAACCGGCTAATTCAAGAGGTTGTCCTATTATGCGGGACTCATCCGTCAGAACATGGTCTGCCAAGGCCTTTTCGTGGGGTTCAATATAAGATTCGGGCATTAAAACCGTCAGGGGCCGTCCAAGAAGTTCCTGTCTTTCATAACCAAATAAATTTTGGGAAGCTTTATTGCAGGAGATAATGATTCCATTTTTATCTGCTGAAATGATCGCATCGCTGGCGGACTCCGTCACTGAACGTAATTTCAACTCTGATTCCCGCAAGGCTTCTTCTGCACGCTTGCGTTTGCTGATATCCACTGTGTATTCAATCATGCGGGAGACTTTGCCCTCATCGTCCAAAATCGGATGGGCATGCACTTCCACGTGTCTCGGATTTCCATGGCTGTCATAATGGGTGTGCTCAACCGTTACCGGTTTTTTGGTTTGTTTTATTATTTCTAGCGGGCAGGGATGCTCTTTGGAATCGCAGGGAGCTTGACGTTTGTGGCTCAGGGCATAGCAAGTGCTCTTGCCGGATATTCCTTCGGCCTGGGCCGCTGAATTGGCCAATTGGAGGCTATAATCATCGGCGTTGATCACATAGAACGGATGGGATAAGGATTCTAAAACCAGCTTTAAAAATCCGTTTTGTTTTTTTAACTTCTCATCGCCGGCTTTTTGTTTTTGTTCTTCCTTCTCCAGCACTTTAACTCTTTGAACGAGTTCATCATAGGTGGGTTGAACCATGATCAGAAAATTCCTCGATATGACGACGATAGCAGCAGTTCGGCCACCAGGGCACATGTAAAAAAGGCGGCGTTCAACATAGGGTAATACGACATCCCCCATAACAGCAATTCAGAGCGCTTATTATAATACCGGTTTTCAATCGAATCAAGATATGTTGATTTTTTGTCACTGGTTCTTTATGGTTCGCCGGTCTGTTAAGGAATTCGTGGATAAAGAAATTTCCAAGCTTATTTTTTAGCATTGGATTTGTTTCGTGAGACACTAATGCTTCAAAATTTTATATGAAACAGTTTATTAACTATCAAAAACCTGGTCCTTTAGGCACTTATATGTAATAAAATAAACACTCCCCTCCAGGGAGGAACCAGTGCCCCGCAGAGCGGGATCTTCGACGGGCCCTCCCTCCGGGCTGTAGGCCTTACGGGTTGGAAGCTGGACCCGGGTATCTACTGTCTCGACCGTATCAAAAAGAAGGGGATATCATTTGCGATTTAAAAAATGATGTGTCTCTTAAGTATCTAATATTAAAATATTTTTCCTCTAAAATTTATAATTTATAATTTGGCACGATTTTTGATAATACAGGTAGCATCATTTACTGATTTTCCCATTACCAACAAAGAGACTCAAGGAGGAAAGCAATGAGTAAAACCGAACAAAATTTGAAGGATGCCTTTGCCGGCGAATCCCAGGCCAACCGGAAATACCTTGCATTCGGTGAGAAGGCGGATAAGGAAGGATATGCTCAGGTAGCTAAATTATTCCGGGCTGCAGCAGCGGCGGAAACCGTTCACGCCCATGCACACCTGAGAACTCTCAAAGGAGTCGGCAACACCGCCGATAACCTCAAAGAGGCCATCTCCGGAGAAACGTTTGAGTTTAAAACCATGTATCCGGCGATGATCGAAGAGGCCGAAACCGAGGGCGAGAAGGCGGCCCTGCGCAGCTTCACCTATGCTAATGATGTGGAAAAAATCCATGCCGACCTCTATACAAAGGCACTGGATAAGATGGACAGTCTGGAAGAAGTCGATTATTATGTTTGCAGTGTGTGCGGCTACACCTGTGAGAGTGAACCCCCCGATGAGTGCCCGGTTTGCAAGGCGAAGGCAAGTGCGTTCTTTAAAGTGGATTAATTGGAGATCAATGGCTGGAGGCCAGGAAGCCGGAAAGCCCGGAAGCTGAATCAAAGGAGTTTTAAGCCTCCAAGCTTTCCAGCCTGATAGCGATAGCATTCCTTAGATGTAGGGAATATTATCGAGCTGGTTAATATTTTTGTCCAAATAGGATAAAACCAACAGTGGTTTTGCAAGGAATGCTATTATGAAATGTCCACTTTGCGGTTGTGAAAAATTTTACATTAAAGACCCTGATGATGAATACGAAACCTTCGAGTTCGAATTGCGTGAAGGTAATGTCGAGTTCGGGCCGGACGTGGATCCTTCGAGCTGTCCCCAAGTCTGCGATGACACCGATACCTATTGTGACAAGTGCTCCTGGCATGGCGATTTTAAGGAATTAAACGCCGGTTTTAGGTAGATCCGATTACCGCCGTCGTGATTCACTCTAACTTTCCCCCTCCTTGTTATGGGTGATGATACTCGACGGCGGTTTTTTTTGAGCAATCAAGCCGCGGTCAACTCTTTTTGCAAATTCCCTTTGAGTTTTCAGTCTTAAGGGTTTACGAAGAAATAAATTAACAATTTTGGAAGTTGAGGCACCCGGCCCGCAAGGCGCGGAAGCACAGGAACATCAAGTATATTTCGAGCTTCCGCAACGCAGCGGGACGGGATGGATCGGCGTCCAAAATGTGAAGTTATTTTTGAGTGAGCCCTAAGCCTTCAGCTTCTCACCTTCAAATCTGAAATCCACAATCAAAAGTTACCAGTACCAGTACGGGTATGACGTCCGGTAGGATGGGTAAGGCCCGGGATACTGGTATAGGGGCTTATTCGTGTAATTGGACCACAGGTAGATTTCGCGGTTTTCGATTTTAAGGTATTGAATTTGTTTATCGCCAATTTTTTCCAGGGCGGTACCGATAACCCTGCCGGCCACCGTTATGACCTGATCCTTGCTGTAGACCTCCGGGTCCAAAAAACCTTTATGATAAACCATGAATCTTCCCTGCGAGTGTTTTTTTAAATCCGGGTCTTCACCAAAGCGCAGGGGTGTCTGCAAAACTTTCAGTATCGTTTCGGATTCCATATTCTTCGTTTCCAGTATGTAGCCGCCCAGGATGACTGTGTGTCCGAGGAATCTGTCGACGTCCCCGATCAGGGTTTGAAAGGCAACAGGCGGGTCGGCCTCCGAGCGAACCTGGTGTGAAATTACCGAGCAGGATAGCGTTACCATCGATGCCAGTATAATTATAGATATTGTGTGCAGCTTTTGCATAATCTATTTTTTGCTACAAAATGCATAAAAATAATTATAACAGTTTGATTTTTTAATCGTTTAAATATATGGCTGATTAACAATTGGCTGTCAATAAATATGTATCTGTCGGGGAAGAATGTCAAACACCAAGGAGAAAAGCCGATTCATTTTGTTTGTTGCAAGCACGTCCGGTTTTGGTGTATGTATCTGGGGTAGCAGGCGTTCACAGGTTCAGGGTTCACCGTTCAGGGTTATGTTGTTTTGACCTTGATTATAAATCAGCCCGGTGGAATAGGGTTACCTTCGGGAAATTCCACATGGCCAGTCTCGCATCTGGTGGGAATGAAACCACAAGCAACATAGCGCTCTGTCAGAAAGCCCTCGAACAAGGTCAAGGTACGTTCGGCAGGATTGTTTGTATCCTGAATTTGTCCCTTCTATCCGAAGTTGCGAGCAAACTTGGTCTTTTTTACCCGGTCATAGGCTTTATGCCTGCTGATTTTCTGTGAATCCTTAACCTTTGAACCCGAGAACGCTTACAAGACTCCATGCTCGACACTGTAAAAAAATTTGCTCACAAACACTTCCAAAGTGCCCGCGGCAGCCACAAGTGGGATCACACCCTCAGGGTTTACCGGTTGTGTGAACACATCGGAACCGTCGCTGGGGTGGACATGGATGTGCTGCTGGCGGCTGCTTACCTGCACGATATCGGTCGAAGTTATCAAGATGAATCCAATGGTGCTGTTTGCCATGCTGAAAAAGGAGCGTGGATGGCAGAGCCCCTTGTGGAAAAATTGGCTCTTTCTGGAACTCAAAAGAAAAATATTTTACACTGCATCCGATCACATCGTTTCCGAGGCCGCCACGAACCCGAGACACCGGAAGCCCGGGTTCTATTTGATGCCGATAAACTGGATGCCATCGGAGCCGTGGGCGTGGCGCGTGCCTTTCTTTTTGCCGGCGAAATAGGGGCCCGGCTTCACAGTGTTGAAGCCAATATAGAAGATGTCGAACCCTATTCCGTTGATGATACCGGCTATCGGGAATTTAAAGTGAAACTCAGCAAAATCAGGGATCGCATCCTGACGGCGGAAGGACGGAAACTGGCCGAGGGCCGCCACGCTATTATGATAGAATTTTTTAAACGGTTTTTGGAAGAATGTGAAGGCAAGAGGTGATTTTTATGGCTATGAATATTGTAGACCGGATCGATAATTTGGTTAGTGTTCGTCATATGCTGGTCAGCGTGTCCGACAAAAGCGGTTTGGACACTTTTGTACCGCAACTTGTGGGCTTGAATCCTGATTTGAAAATCTTTTCCACCGGCGGCACATTTTCCAGACTGGAGAAGATCCTGGGGGAGTCGGCCGGCCGGCATCTGACCCGGGTTTCCGATTACACCGGGCAGCCCGAAACCCAGGGGGGGCTGGTAAAAACTCTTGATTTCAAAATTTACCTCGGGCTTCTCACCGAGACTTACAACAAGGCTCATCAGGAGGATCTCAAGCGAACCGACGCTGTGTCCATAGATATGGTGGTGGTGAATTTGTATCCTTTCCAGGAGACCATTGCAAAAGCGGATGTGACGGTGGAACAGGCCAGAGGAAACATCGATATCGGTGGGCCCTGCATGATCCGGGCATCGGCTAAAAATTTTATCCGGGTGGCCCCGGTGGTGGATCCCACTGATTATGCCCTGATCACAGCCGAGTTAAGGGCCAACCACGGGGCGTTTTCCTTGGGGATGCGATACCGTCTGGCCCAAAAAGCGTTTGAATACACCGCGGTCTATGACCGTGCCATTGCCGATTTCCTTGGCGCGAAGACCTTATCGGATGTTGAGAGTTGCTATAATCATACAGGTTGAGCGGTTCAAGGTTTAACGTTCTGCGTTCCGGGTTGAAAAAAAAACAGACAGCTCCTATAAACGGGCATGTCCGTATTCAAAACCTGTATAGTAACCGTTCAAAAGAAAGATAACCCTCATATGAAACATCATTTATTACAAAAATGCAGTTTTTTTTCTGATTAAACGGTTCGCTTTGGCGGACAACGGTGGGTCTGAACCCCTGAACGCTGAACCTGTAAACCCTTTTTTTAGGAGAACCAACATGGCTGAAGATTTGAAAAAAATGTACCGTACGATTATGGATGATCACTTTCCGGCGAAGATGGAGATAAGCTTTGTTGATGAAAATAATCGGCAGACATTGTTTTATGAGAAAGTTACCTGGACTATCGATAACGTTCAGAAAGGGCTTCGCTACGGCGAAAATCCGGGTCAGGAGGCCGCCCTCTACCGGATGGTCAATGGAAATCTCGTTTTAGGGGAGACCCAAACTATCCAGCCGGGCCAGTATCTGGCATCCGACATCGAGCTGTTGCAATCCGGCAAGCACCCCGGCAAAACAAATTTGACCGATACGGACAATTCCCTCAACATCCTGAGATACTTTACCGACAAAGCGGGGGCGGTGGTTGTGAAGCATAACAATCCCTGCGGGGTTGCACTGGCTGATTCTTTGGAAGATGCCTATCTTAAAGCCAATATGGCCGATCGGGTTGCAGCTTTCGGTGGGTGTATTGCGCTGAATCGGGCGGTAGATAAAGCCACGGCCGAGGCGGTCGTTCAACAGTATGCCGAAGTTGTGGTGGCACCGGACTTTGAGCGGGGGGTCATGGGTATCTTTGCCGCTAAAAAAAATCTCAGGGTAATCAAGATCGGCAACATTGAGCGACTGCAATCCTTTGTCGGACAACGATGTGTCGAATTTAAAAGCCTGATTGACGGGGGAATCATCGCTCAGTGGTCTTTTGTACCGGCCGGCCGCAGCAGACAGGATTTTAAACTTGCCGAAAGCAATTATCAGGGTCAGTTATACAGAATCACCAGAGAGCCCACGGATAAAGAATATGAGGATATGCTTTTCGGCTGGCTGGTGGAATCCGGCATCACCTCCAATTCGGTCATTTACGTGAAGGATCTGGTTACCGTTGGTATTGGTACCGGAGAGCAGGACAGGGTCGGTGTCGCCGAGATTGCAAGGGACAAGGCCTATCGTAAACTGGCCGATCGCTATTGTTTTGAAAGCCTTGGCATACCCTATAATGATTTGAACGATGCGGACCAAAAAGCGGAGTTCGACCAGCGCGTGGCTCAAGAAAAAGGTGGGCTGGTCGGGGCCGCTATGGTCAGCGATGCATTTTTTCCATTTCGAGACGGGGTGGATGTCGGTATCCGGGAAAGCATTGCCGCCGTGATTCAACCGGGCGGGTCGGCAAACGACTACCAGTCCATCGAAGCCTGCAATGAAGCCGGGGTGACGATGGTATATACCGGGCAGCGCTCGGTCAAGCATTAGATATCGTTAAAGAATTGCATTTAAAACCTCTTGTCGTTATTTTTTTTACCGGCACGGCCGAAGTGATGTTAACAGCTGCAGGCCTCCATCACCCAGATGGAATTCCGAGCGCAAACACCAGAAAACATACCAGGGCCAGAAACGCAAATGTTGCGAGACGCAGTGGCCGGCGGTGGGGGTCTTCCATCTGCCAGACAACAAACCACGCAACGACGCACTGCAGCATGTAGTAGAATGCAAATGCCCGCGACGCATAGGCGATAATCTCGTTGACGTCTGTTGACCAGGTCAGTACAACCGTCACCAGAAGGATCAGCAAGTACGCATAGCGGGGCGGGACTTTGCGCTCTGTTATGTCTTCGATGAGACCGCCGGCTCCTTCATTGTCGGCCACTGCTGCACTGAACTGGCTGCCGATTGCAGCCACAGCAAGAAGAATGGGCAGTACAACCGCCACCGGTTTTGTCATGCCGATGATAGCCGTTACGTCGGCACCCAGACCGTCGTGAAAGAGTACCGTAGCCAACGCGATAAACAACAGGTAAATCACCGTCGACACAAGCTGGGCGGTGCGCATGGTTGTGATGCGTTGCTCGGCAGGGTGTTCGTCCCCGAGGTAGCGAGACGTCTCGAAACCTTGTACTACGATCAACAGACCCAATAGGACTCTTAGATCGTGAAAATCGATATCGGATGAAATGGACGGCAGCGCCCATGTCCCGCCGAGCAACATGTGGACGTTATAGACCACCAGGCTGACGAGCAGTGCTCCGATCATACCCAGATTAAAGGCAACGGCATACTTCTCAACGGCTTCCAACTCTTTCAATCCTCGCCACATGCCAATGCCGCCGATGGCCAACAGCAGCAAAGTGGTAATGCCGTTGGCTGCCACCTGATTTTGTACACCGACGGCTTTTAATACAAACGCCGCCAACAGCTCCAAATAATAAGTGACCGAGATGAAATACGCTCCGACCAACACGATGCGCGATAGAAAGGCAATATTTTGAACCGGACCATGTTCTTTATTTTCAATAGGCTCGAAATGACGGATGTTGAAGCGAATGGCACCGCCCACCATGTATGCCAGTACGAGCAGCAGCGCCATACACACCACTGCCAGGTTGCCGACGATACCGGCCAGCAGGGGTGCGCTGACAAGAAAGCCACTGCCCATAATCGAAGCCAACGGCGTGACCGTGGCTTTCCAGTTCGCGGAGGCTGCCAAACGCTTGGAGAAAGTCAGATAACCACCAAGTGCCAGTGCCACGACGATAATTGTTAAATTCAGCATATATTTACCTCTCCGTATTTGTTGGGGAACCCTTGGTATCGCATGGAAAAAGGCATGTAAGAGTTCCATTCAGAATAAGAAGTCTCAAATATAGATCTCATAACCTATGGAAAGAGTACAGGATCAAAATCATATTATAGTTGATGTCAGTCAACTTTGGTTTACTGGGAATTACTTCTTGGTGGGATCTATGCCGGCTTTTTCGGAGACTCGAACCAATTCCGCTAAAGATTCGACCGCCATCTTGCGCATGATGCGAGCCCGATGGGCTTTTGTGCATAAAATTTTGTGCTGCCTGGGCATAACTCCGAATAGCCGACAGGGGCTGATTGAGCTCAGGGGCCAAGGATGCGGTAATTTCTCCCATGGCCAGTACCCGTGATAAATGGGCACGTTCATCCCGAAGCATCGACAAATAGAAAATTACCGAATAATTCCTTGCCGTATTCGAACGGCAAATTCGCTGATCCATCACCCATGGCAAGAACCAGATCTACTTTTCGTTTCGTATATTTATATCGATACAGATCTACCCATTAGCATCTGATATCGGCTTCATAGTATCTTTGAGAACACTCCCAGCGCATAATCAATATCATCCGATGTGATGTGATAATGGGTCACGGCTCTGATGCGGCCCGGCCCGACAGGTAGCATTCGGATGCCCTGGTTCTCCAGCCGCTTAACCAATTCTTCCACTGTCATATCGTCTCTTTTTACTTCGAAATACACAATATCGGTTTTGATCAGGGATGGATCGATGGACAATCCGGGCATCTCCGCCAGACCGTCGGCAAGTTTTCGGGCGTTGGTATGATCTTCCGCCAGGCGATCGACCATTTCGTTCAGGGCCACAATTCCGGCAGCCGCCAGCACGCCTGCCTGCCGCATACCACCGCCCAGCAATTTTCGCATCCGTCGTGCCTGGAAGATAAAATCCCGGCTGCCGCATACCAAAGAACCCACCGGAGCCGCCAGGCCCTTGCTCAGGCAAAATGATACCGAATCGGCTTCGGCAGCTAATAGATCTACCTTCACATCCAGCGCTACGGCGGCATTAAAAATGCGAGCTCCGTCCACATGAATCTTTAAGCCGTGACGACGGGCGATATCGCCCACCGCCTGCATATAATGACTGTCGAGGGGATGACCGCCGCAAAGATTGTGGGTGTTTTCGAGTACGATCAGCCGGGTCAGCGGAAAGTGAATGTTCTCCGATCGAACGGCAGCTTCAATCTCAGACAGAGCCAGTGTGCCGTCCGGCTGATTCGCAACGGTCCGGGAATGGATACCCCCCACGGCCGCAGACCCGCCCTGTTCAAAGAAAAAGGTGTGCGAAAGGTTTCCCAGGATAATTTCATCACCACGGCCGCAATGGGCAAGCAGGCTGACCAGGTTGCCCATGGTGCCGCTGGCAACGAACAGCGCGGCTTCTTTCCCCATACGGGCTGCAGCCATCTCTTCTAATTGGTTTATGGTGGGGTCTTCCCCGAAAACATCGTCACCGACCTGGGCCTCCGCCATAGCTTTCAACATGGACGGGGTGGGTCTGGTCATGGTATCGGATCGTAGATCAACTTGGCGCATAGCAGGCCTCCTTACTGATGGGTTCAGGGTTTTTAAGGTTCAGGGTTAAAGGGTTCAGAGTTCTGGGTTCAGGGTTACAACCAATGAAACGGAAATTGAGATGCTATTGATACCGGAATCCGGAAGGCACTGCAAGAATTAATGCCCATGTCTGTCCGTTTTTTCATTCATTATCTTGACTATTTGGTATTTATAACGGTAAAAACCGGATAGTAAATAATAACACCGGTTGAGGGAGGGATCATGGCGAAACTATTATGGCAGCCTTCGGAAGAACAGATTAGAAACAGCAACATGTATCGGTTCATGAATGTCATCAACGGAAAATATCACCAAAACTTCAGCGACTTCGCACCCCTTTATCAATGGTCGATTGAAAACATTGCCGATTTCTGGGAGACCATGTGGGAATTTGCGGATATCGTCGCCTCAAAACCCTATGACCAGGTTATTGACGATGATACTAAAATGCCGGGAGCACGCTGGTTTTCCGGTGCAAGACTCAATTTCGCAGAAAATCTTCTGCGATACAGAGACGACCGTATAGCCCTGATTTTCAAGGGAGAGGCCCAGGAATCCATTAAGATGACCTATGCCGAACTTTACGATGAGGTGGCGCGCCTGGCGAACGGGTTGAAAGAGGCCGGGGTTCGGTCCGGCGATCGGGTGGTGGGTTTTATGCCGAATATGCCGGCTTCCATTATTGCCATGCTGGCTGCAGCCAGTCGGGGGGCGACCTGGTCGTCGTGTTCTCCTGACTTCGGCATTAAAGGCGTGCTGGATCGATTCGGTCAGATCAAACCCAAAGTTTTATTTACGGCGAACGGTTATTCATTCAAGGGCAAAAAGCTGGATTCCCTGGAACGGATCGCCGATATTTTAAAAGAACTTCCGTCCATCGAAAAGGTGGTGGTGGTACCCTATACCGATCAAGATGCGGATATCAGCGCTGTTCCCAACGCCGTTTATTACAAAGACTTCATAGCTTCGGAATCCGACCTCGAGATTGAATTTGAACAGCTGCCTTTCGATCACCCGCTGTACATCATGTATTCCTCGGGAACCACCGGTTTGCCCAAATGCATGGTTCAAAGTGCCGGCGGCATACTCATTCATCATTTAAAGGAGCTCATGCTCCATACGGACCTGAAACGGGAAGATACCATTTTTTATTTTACCACCTGTGGCTGGATGATGTGGAACTGGTTGACAAGTTCTCTGGCCGTGGGTGCCACCCTGGTACTTTTTGACGGCAATCCGTTTTATCCCCATCCCGGCGCTTTATGGGAAATGGCCCAGGATGAAAAAATAACGGTTTTCGGCACCAGTGCGGGATACATATCCGCGCTTATCAATACCGGCGTCAAACCCGGCGAAACCTATGATCTTAGCGCGTTGCGGGCGGTTCTTTCCACCGGATCACCGCTTTCGATTGAAGGGTTTGAATATGTCTATAATGAGGTCAAAGCGGATTTGCAACTGGCATCCATAGCCGGCGGTACGGATCTCAACGGCTGTTTTGCACTGGGAAACCCCATGGGACCGGTGTATGCCGGCGAACTGCAATGTCGCGGGCTGGCCATGGATGTGAGGGCTTTTGATGAGGCCGGCAATGAGCTGATCAACAAGGAGGGGGAACTGGTTTGCTGCAAACCATTTCCGTCCATGCCGATCTATTTCTGGGACGATCCGGATGGCAGTAAATACCACAGCGCTTATTTTGACGTGTATCCGAACATCTGGCGCCACGGTGATTTTGTGACAGTGACCGATCGTGGTGGTGTCGTGATGCTCGGCCGGTCTGATGCCACCCTGAATCCGGGAGGGGTTCGCATCGGAACCGCCGAGATTTACAGGCAGTTAGAGCAATTGCCGGAGATCGATGACAGCGTTGTGGTCGGCCAAAACTGGAAAAACGATGTTCGGGTCATATTGTTTGTCAAGTTGGCATCCGGGTATGAATTAACCGCGGAATTAAAAGCGAAAATCAAGCAGACCATCCGCACCAACGCATCACCGAGGCATGTGCCGGCCAAAATCTTGAGCACACCGGAGGTTCCTTACACACTCAACATGAAGAAGGTAGAGCTGGCGGTCAAAAAAATTATTGAAGGTCAGCCCGTGCTTAACAGGGACGCACTGGGCAATCCGGACGCGCTGGATTATTATGCGGATTTAAAGGAGCTTCAGGAAGATTAGCTATCTGAGGTTCAGTGTTCAGCGGTTCAGTGTTCGGGGTTCAAGGTTCAAAGGTTAATGGTACAGCTTAGCGGCTGGTTGCCGGAGCGGCCAGTCTGATCAAAAAAGAAACATAGGAGTTCACCGCGGAGATCGCAGAGAACGCCAAGAAAAATAATCAAATAATCTCTGCGTGCTCAGCGATTTCTGCGGTGAGATATTTCTTAAAACGCCATCGGATTTTATGTAGTTTCAAATGAGGTTTTGTAACCGTTCACAGGTTCAGGGTTCAACGTTCAGGGTTAAGGACAAAGAAGAAGGCATTAAAGACCCGAAGTCCTCGCTAAAAATGCGCATGTCCTCAAATAATTGCCAATTTGGTTCTAAATTTTGTTTTAGGCTGACGATATTGACGATTTTCTCGTAAATACGCATCCCAAATGCAGTTCAGGGACGAGAATGCAACCTTGAACCCCCGAACCCTGAACCTTTGAACCCACAACCTCCAAACCCATATTCAGAAAGGCATTCAATGTCGGAATCTTATTATCTCAAACCGCTCGGTAGTATCCGCAAGCGTGATGAAAAAGTCTGGATTGAAATTTTAAACGACTACACGGATGCCCTGTTGGGTCTTGACGGTTTTTCGCACATCGTGGTGTTTTTCTGGTTTGATCAAAACGACATCCCTGAAAAACGCAAGGTCCTGCAAGTACATCCCCGAAAAGATCCGCAAAACCCGTTAACCGGGGTCTTTGCCACCCATTCTCCACAAAGACCCAATTTGATCGGGTTTACCGTGTGTAAAATTATATCGATTCATGAAGACTCAATTGAAATAGAGGATATTGATGCCTTCGACGGTTCACCGGTTATTGATATTAAATGCTACATTCCTGGTTCGGTTCCGGCTTCGGATGTGCGCTTGCCCGGTTGGGTGTGAGATGGAATTCAGATTGACGAATGACGAATTAAGGAATTCTATCGATTTAAATAAAAAAGACAGAACGAAGCGATACCATAAATCTTCAATCTTCATTTCCGGTTTATCCGGGCTTAGTGCTTTAGTGGCGGAACTAATACGACGACTTAAATGTAATTGTAAAATGAATTCATGCTAACAGAAATTTCCGGTCAAATCGAACGGATCACATTTACCAACGAAGAAAATGGCTTTACCATCGCCAGGGTGAAGGTGCGCGGTCGGCACGAGCTGGTGACCGTGGTCGGGACACTGATGGCGCCGATGGCCGGTGAAATTCTGGAGATGTGCGGTGAGTGGTCAACGCATCCCAAGTTTGGTGAGCAATTTAAGGTTCTTGAGTATAAAACCAAAGTTCCCGTCACGGTCTACGGCATCCGCAAATATCTGGGTTCCGGTCTGATCAAAGGCCTGGGCCCGGTGATGGCCGGCCGGATCGTCGACAGATTCGGTAAAAAAACGCTGGACATCATCGAAAACGACATCCAGCGGCTGGCCGAGGTGGAAGGCATC
>JAJRVC010000251.1 GCA_024277475.1 Deltaproteobacteria bacterium | reverse complement strand
GGTCAGTATCAAAAGAGTCAGAGAATTGCGGCTGCAAATCCAAAATGAGCTTCGCGCTTCAGAGACACTGGTAAATTTAAAAATTTCCAAAGAACAAAAACAACAACAATTACATGCAAAAACCTAACCGGATACTACTGAAAATGTATGTAAAAATGTCAAAGAAGGGTCAAATAACAATCCCTAAACCAATTCGCGAAAAATTAAAAATAGAAAAAGATGGTGCGGTTTTGTTCGTTGTTGAAGAGAATGAGGTCAAGCTGAAAGGCGTTCCCGGAGTGCAATCTGAACAATTAGCCGGAAGTCTGAAAAAATATGCAAAGGAATTTGTTCCCTTAAGAAAAATAAGAGAAAAGATACAAGGTGAAATCGCTGATGAAGCAGCAAAAGAAGGTTTATCTGATTGATACAAACATTATTCTGAGATACTTGCTTGATGATCATAAAGTGCATAGCCCCAAGGCAGGAGCTTTTATGGCAGAAGTCTTTAAAGGGACAAAAAGGGCCGAAATACCTGATGTGGTCATTGTTGAATGCATTTATGTTATGGAAAAATATTATCAGATTCCCAAAGTTGAAATTAATACAAAGTTAAGCGGAATACTAAACTTTTCCGGCATTGTTAATCCCGATAGATCAAAAATCCTCGAAGCTCTTCTAAAATACGGCGGTACCAATATTGATATCGTAGATTGTATTCTTGCCGCCCATTCTTCTCCTGAAAAAGTTGTTGTTTCATTTGACAAAGATATGAAAAAATTAAAAGCGGTCATTGAGATTTTGTAATTATACAGCGGCCTAACAGCAGGCGGTACCGGGATATAAAACTCTGCTTTAATTATAAGTGTCGGCTTGATAGGGGTGACAAAAGGGGGATAAGATGGAAAGGAAACATAAGATTTTGATAAGGCGATGTGACGATTATGACGCTGAGAAAATTTGTGGTATTATCAAAGAGGGTATGGAAGAGCTGGATGTCCAGCCGTCTGGAAGGATTCTTTTAAAGCCGAATGTGGTTATTGCTCACTCTGAAGTGTTTCCCCATGCGTTTACCCGCAAAGAATTTCTTGATGGTGTCATTTCAGCTACAAAGGCGAAAGCTGAAGAGGTCCGTGAAATTGCCGTGGGTGAAAGGTCCGGCATTACAATTCCGACCCGGTTCGCCTTTAAAAATTCCGGCTACCCTGAAGTTATCAAAAAGCACAGGGTTAAAGTCCATTACTTCGACGAAGTCCCGCAGGTGCCCGTAGAGCTTAGAGGAGAGGCCAAATTAAGGAATAGTATTTTCATACCGAAGCCGGTAGCGAAGGCTGATTTTCTTATAAATCTACCTAAATTCAAGGCCCATCCCTGGTGCCGGCTTACCCTCAGTCTCAAGAACTTTATCGGCATTCAGGATGATCGACACAGACTTGTAGATCACAATCTCTTTCTTGAGCAGAAAATAGCCGATCTTCAGGAGGTTATCCAACCTAAATTCATAGCGGTTGATGCGATCATAGCCGGACAGAAAATGATGCTCACGCCGACACCCTTCCCCATGGGGGCTATCGTGATGGGCACAAATTCCTGTGCCGTCGACACAGTCGGTTGTCACATGGTTCATGTTGACCCCAAAGATGTTATTCACCTGCGATTTGCATCCGAAAGAGGATTTGGCCCCATGAATATTGAAGAAATTGATGTATCAGGTGATTTTCCACTCGAAGAGGTGCGGGAAAAAACAAAAAATTTCGAATTCTGCATGGAGCATATTGACAGTTATTTTAAAAAGGACAGCAATTTAACCTGTAATGTTGGCGTATTCCCAGAAAAACATTCACCCGATTACTGCTGGGGAGGCTGCCCGGGTGCTCTTCAGGAAGCGATGCACATATTCAAAGGCTATTATCCAAACGTAAACGGGGAAATGAAAAAAGTCCGTTATGTCGTTGGTAAAGTCGATGAACCGCTTGATTTGGATCCGGATGAAAAAGTGATTTTTGCCGGGGACTGCACCAGGTGGAACGGAACCATTAATGGTAAAGATGTAAGAATTGAAAGCAGCTATAGGCCCCCAGCAGAAGTAAATGAACGGAACACCAAATCCAATGATATGATATTAAAGACTTTGAAAACGATTTGGGCCTGTTTCAAACAGAAAAATTCGCAGTATATCCATGCAAAAGGATGTCCGGTCACGGTAGGTGATCATGTTCATTATTTGTCTTCACTCGGCAAGATTAACAACGTTAATTTCGATCCCAGAATGGTCATTCCACTCAATACCGCCTACTGGAAGATGCGCACAAATCGTTTATTAAATCGATTCATAGGAAAATGATGTGATTTTTGTCGTTCTAATTTGTTTCGTGTTTCGGATTTCGGATTTAAATAGTCGAGCTAATTGTCTTCGCTTCCTTTCAGGGGGCTTCCGGATGCTTCCCGCTTCGTGGGTGGAGCGGTCACTGTATGACAATCTGAATCACTCCCATTTTTTAAATTGGAGATCCTTCCGATGATAAAAAAACCAACCTATGAAGAATTAGAGCAAGCAGAATCTGAGAGCAAACGGGCCTTTGAGGCGCTGAAGGAGAGCGAAGAGCGGCTGAAGGCGCTGTCTGAGGCATCTTTTGAAGCCATATTCCTTTCCGAAAAAGGCATCTGCCTGGATCAAAACCAGGCTGCGGAAAGGATCTTCGGTTACACCCGCGCTGAAGCCGTCGGCAGGCATGGAACGGAATGGATTGTACCTGAATACCGTGAGCAGGTGAAAAATAACATGCTGTCAGGTTATGGCGAGCCATACGAAGGGATTGCCTTGCGGAAGGACGGGACCACATTTCCCTGTGAAATTCAAGGCCGGGGGATAGACTACCAGGGTCGATCCATTCGAATAACGGCTTTGCGTGATATTACGGAACGTAGGCGGGCGGAGAAAGAATTGCTGAAGAGTGAGGATCGCTATCGTACTCTTGTGGGAGCCATTCCAGATCCGGTAGTCGTATACGACTCAGAGGGAAGAGCCACCTATGTAAACGATGCCTTTGTAAAGGTTTATGGTTGGTCCAGAGAAGCACTGTTGGGCGGTCGGATTAATTTTGTCCCGCCCGAGGAGACTGAAGCGACCCAAGAGGCTTGGGGGCGCACTTTAGAGGATGGAACAGTATTTGTTGAAACCAAGCGTTGGAAAAAAAATGGGGATTTGCTGGACATTCAACTCAGGACCGCCATTTTGCATGATCAGGAAGGTAAACACGTTTTAAGCATTGTTATCCATCGAGATGTAACTGCGTTAAAGCAGGCAGAGACGGCACTGCGAAAGGCTCACAACGAGTTGGAAGTGCGGGTCGAGAAACGAACGGTGGAGCTTGCCAAAGCCAACGAGGAGCTGCGTGACAAGATCGCCGAAAGCAAACAGGCGGAGGAAGAGAAGCTGGTACTCGAGCGGCAGGTGCGGCACGCGCAGAAACTCGAGAGCCTGGGCGTACTGGCCGGCGGTATTGCCCACGACTTCAACAATATCATGATGGCCATCCTGGGCAACGCAGACCTGGTGTTGGACGAACTTTCGCCCATGTCTCCGGCACGCGGTAACCTCCAGGCTATCGTGAAGGCATCCAAGCGCGCTGCGGAACTGGCCAAACAGATGCTTGCCTACTCGGGCAAAGGCCGGTTCGTCGTTGAGCCGATCGATGCCGGGAGACTTATCGAGGAGATCTCGCACCTGCTCAAAGTATCGATTTCCAAGAAGTCCGTGCTCAAGCACAACCTCGCCGAAAACCTGCCTACCTTCGACGGCGACGTGACGCAAATCCGCCAGGTTATCATGAACCTGATCACCAACGCCTCGGAAGCCATCGGCGACAAGAGTGGCGTTATCTCTCTGTCTACCGGCACAATGAACTGCGACCGCGCCTATTTCGATGATGTCAATGAGGTCGTACGAGCCGGCTTGGAACCACCGCCCGAAGGCGTTTATACTTATATCGAAGTTGCCGACACGGGCTGCGGCATGGACGCCGAGACTATCGAGAAGGTTTTCGATCCCTTTTTCACGACCAAATTCACGGGGCGCGGCCTGGGTATGTCCGCTGTCCTCGGCATCGTGCGCGGTCACAAGGGTGCGCTCAAGATCTACAGTGAGGTCGGCAAGGGCACGACGTTCAAGGTCCTTTTCCCCGCCAATGAACGACTCGATAACGGCTTCGCGGTCCGGGGGGAGGACGAGGCTGGGGGGAAAGAATGGTGCGGAAGCGGTACCGTCCTGATTGCCGATGACGAGGAGACGGTCTGCATTGTGGGCAAGCAGATGCTCGAGCGCTTGGGCTTCAGCGTCCTTACGGCGCCCGACGGGCGCGAAGCGCTGAAGGTGTTTCGCGAACATGCCGACGAGTTCGTTTGCGTTCTGCTCGACCTGACCATGCCCCACATGGACGGCGAAGAAGCCTTCCGCGCGATGCGGCGCCTTCACCCCGGCGTCACGGTCATCCTTTGCAGCGGCTACAACGAGCAGGATGCGACCCAGCGCTTCGCCGGCAAAGGCCTGGCTGGATTTATCCAAAAGCCTTACAATATGGTAGTGCTAAGAGAGAAACTGACGGAAGTCCTGCGCGACGAACGCACCTCAGCCAACGGCAAGGGAACCCTGCATGAAAGCCCAAGCGGCAAGTAAAATTGTGAATTTATTTCTTCGTAAACTCTAAGTCCTAATTAGTGCCCGTCCACGAAGCCTTTTTTATCCATGGGCACTGGCGTAAGTTTCCAATTCAGAAATGAGCAATTTTTTCTCTGAGCAAGGCTGCACAAGGGTTTACGTTGAGACGTACTTTTCGTACTTCGCAGACGTAAACCCGCGGAGAACGCCGCTCAGAGGAAAAAGG
>JAJRVC010000250.1 GCA_024277475.1 Deltaproteobacteria bacterium | reverse complement strand
TGCCGGGGATGGTTCTGTAATGGCAGAGCTGCGTCAATATATCAGCACGAAAAAACTCCCGGAAAACACTATTCGTCTGCTTGGTTACGTGAAAGGTTTGGAGAAGAAAGCCGCCTTTGTCGATAACCATATTTACTGTTTACCAACCCGTTATGGAGAAGGTTTACCCACCTCCGTTGTTGAGGCAATGGCCTTTGGTATGCCGGTGGTTACCTGCCCGGTTGGCGGTATTGCAGATTTTTTCGAGGACGGTGTCATGGGGTATTTATGGAAAAGGGATGAACCTGAATCCCTTGTGGAACTGTTGAAAAAGCTTATTGGCACACGGGGTAAAATTACAGAATTTGGCCGTTGCAACCATGTTTATGCAGAAGAAAATTTTATGGCCTCCCGGGCGGCGGAGAGCTTAGAGAGTATATACAACCGCATCGTAGCTATTCAGCGAAGTGCCCGAAATTAGCAATAACCAGTGAATGTAACTGCTCAGAAGTGCCTCGGTTTTCAAAGGCTTATACCTCATCTTCCATACTCATTTGATGAAAGATCGCGCGATTAAAAAACTCTCCTGGTACATCAATCGTCTCTCGAAGATGCCGCCGCCGGAAATATTGTACCGGATGGCGTATAAGTTCGCTGAAAGGCGGGATAAGGCGCGCTATCTGAAAGAACCGCCTTCAGCTCCGAAGGCGGTAATGTCCCTGATTTCTCCTAAACTCTTCGAGCTGTGCGCTGTATCCCGTGCAGAACTAAACGCAGTGGCTCGTGGTAGACTCGGGGCGGATATTGCGGCCAGGGCGGATGCCATTCTGGCCAATCGGCTTAATGTTTTTGGCATTAATTATGATTTTGGGGAAAAGATTGACTGGCACCTGGATGTAAAAACGGGCCGGCGCTGGCCGCTTCACTTCTGGGCGGATGTTAACATTCGTGAAGGATTGACCATTGGCGGGCCAAAGTTTGTTTGGGAAACGAACCGCTTTTATGGTCTTTATTCCCTGGGCCTGGCCTGGCGTTTGAGCGGTGAAGAACATTATGCCGCCAAGATTTTTTCACTTCTCGAAGACTGGCTGGCGGCAAACCCCTATCCTCTTGGTGTCAATTGGACAAGCGGTATCGAGCTTGGAATTAGAACCGCCAACTTGATCTGGGCAATTTCAGCCCTTGCCGGCCGGCCGTTCTCCAAGCGTGAAACGGAACTTGTCAATTACTTCGTATGGCTCCATGGCCGGCATCTATACCGTTACCCGTCAAGATATTCATCTAACAATAATCACGCCGTTGCCGAGGCCTTTGCCCTCTTCCTTACAGGTCTTTTCTTCCCTTATTTTAAAGAGGCGTCAAAATGGTTGGGTTTTGGCCGTCAGGTTCTCGACCGGGAGGGGCGGCGCCAAATTCTGAAGGATGGCGGCAGCTTTGAGTACACAACCACCTATCTCTCGTTTGTTTTTGATTTTTTTCTCCTCTATAAACTTATCTGCGATAAAAATAAAATAATCTATGACCCTATCATTAATACACGGCTCGAACAGTCTTGCGAGTTTGTGCAAGCGCTTATGGACTCCGGTGGAAATATGCCAAATATCGGTGATCAGGACAGCGCCATTCTAATTGATTTTGGTATTGATAATTTAACAAACTTTAAATCAATTCTTAATATTGGGGCGATATTATTCGCTCACTCGGGATTAAGGCCGGATGATTGGCCGGATTTTAAAACGAAAATATTATTGGCCGATGAGTCCTGCCCCGTAAAGGTTGGCGGTCAGGAAGGTGGCAGTCATAAGCCGGGCCATGCCGGGCGGCATTCCATCAGCTATAGGTTGCTTAAGGAAAGCGGTCTGGCCGTGATTCGGGGAATGACGGGTGATAAAGAGTTTGTTTTTGTCGGCAACGCAACGCCTTTGGGGATGCCCCCGTTATACGCTCACGGACATCTTGACGCCTTGAGTTTTACATTTTCATTTGCCGGCCTTGAGCTACTGGTGGATCCCGGCACCTATCTTTATCATAGCGGCGGCAAGTGGCGCCGTTATTTCCGCTCCACCGTAGCTCACAATACGATCAGGATTAATGAAACCGATATGACTGAGCAGGTGGCTGACTTTATGTTCGGGAGATCGTATGCAATTACGGAACATTCATTAAGTTGGAACCATGGAGAAGTTATCTGGCAGGCCGGGCATGACGCTTACCTGAATGGCGCCGTACCTGTTTCGCATGTGAGGCGGGTGGTGTTTAAGCGGGAAGGTGGAGAATTTGCAATTATTGATTATTTGGATGCAAGAGGTGCTTATCCGCTTGAGCAGTATTTTCACTTTCATCCAGAGTGCTTGGTGACGGCTGCCGGAAGCACGGTAACTATCGAGAGGGGAAACATTAAAATGGAGATGTCTTGTGACCGGCGGTTGCGGCTTGAGATTTTTAAGGGCAGTAAGACTCCCATCCTGGGCTGGTATTCTCCGACCTTTAACCGCCTTGTGGAGAGCTGTTCGTTGGTATGTAAGGGGGAGGTGACAGGGGCTGTGGAACTAAGAACCATAGTCACTATTTTGGGTCAGGATTAAATGTTATTAAGGCTCAGCGGTGTCTGGTGAGAGTTGTAGGTTAAGCCTGGTTGGTGGTTTTGCCGGGAGACAGATTAAATTTTTCTTGCTCCAGCAAGGGGACTGGATTTTTTTCGTGTTTTTTCAGCGAAAGTTATTCTGTCTCAACCCGAGTGCCGGGAAAAATAAAATCAGTCCCTTAGTACCTTAAGTTACATTGATATTAAGGAATTGCGATGAATATAAGCATATTTGGGATGGGCTATGTCGGCGCGGTTTCGGCGGCCTGTTTGACAAGAGAGGGGCATCGGATTGTCGGCGTTGATCCGGTGCGGACAAAAGTTGATTTGATCAACCAGGGGCGGTCGCCGATTATTGAAAAAGAAGTCGGCGAAATAATTAATAAGGCGGTTACGGAAAACAGACTGCGGGCGACAGTGGATATGACCGCAGCGGTTTTGGAAACGCAGGTGTCTTTTGTCTGCGTGGGAACGCCGGGCCAACTGAACGGTGATCTGGATTTAAAATATATCCGCCGGGTATGTGAAGAAATCGGCGTTGTCATCGGCAAAAAGAAAGAGCGGCATATTGTTGTGATTCGTTCAACCATCCTGCCAGGAACTATGCGTAATGTTGTACTTCCTCTTCTTGAGGGGGCCTCCGGGAAAAAAGCAGGGAAGGATTTTGGTGTATGCAATAACCCCGAATTTCTGCGGGAAGGAACCGCAGTGCATGATTTTTATAATCCGCCGAAGACGGTAATCGGCGAAACTGACGCGGACAGTGGAGATTTGCTTGCTTCAATTTATAAGAAACTGGACGCCCCGCTTATCCGTACGGATATTGAGACTGCCGAGCTCGTGAAATATGTTGATAACGTCTGGCATGCCCTGAAGATCGGCTTTGCCAATGAGGTCGGCAACATATGTAAAGAAACGGAAATCGACGGCCATAAATTGATGCGCATTTTTTGCCAGGATACCAAACTCAACATCTCTCAATATTATCTGAAGCCGGGGTTTGCCTTTGGTGGTTCGTGCCTGCCTAAGGATCTGCGGGCCCTGACCTACAAGGCCAGGAGCATGGATCTTGAGCTGCCGATTTTAAATTCCGTCTTAACCAGTAATCAACTGCAGGTGGAAAAAGGCATAAAAATGGTTCTTGCCAAGGGGAGTAAAAAGATTGGTGTACTTGGTTTCAGCTTTAAAGCTGGTACCGATGATCTTCGGGAAAGCCCGGTGGTGGAGCTCATTGAAAGACTACTTGGCAAGGGTTGTGACATTAAAATTTATGACCGCAACGTGAATCTCGCTAAATTGGTCGGTGCCAACCGCGATTATATTCTTAACCATATCCCCCATATTTCCAAAATGATGGTCGACAGCCTTACTGACATCATGGAGCACGCTGAGACCATTGTGGTCGGTAATAGTGATCCGGAGTTCAGTAATATTCTTGACCATATCCAGGACGGTCAGGTTGTGGTTGATCTGGTACGAATTTGCGGCCGAATGAGTGAAGAGGGAAAATACGATGGTATCTGCTGGTAAAAAAACAGGCATCCTGATCATTGTCGAAAATCTGCCACTGCCCTTTGACAGGCGTGTCTGGCAGGAGGCCAATACCCTGGCTGAGGCCGGATACAAGGTGTCAATCATCTGCCCGGTGGGCAAGGGGTGTGAAAAGCGCTATGAGGAGATCAACGGTATTTCCATCTACCGCCATTCACTGCCTCGGGAGGGAGAGGGGATATTGGGGTATCTCGCTGAATATTCAGCGGCCCTGTTCCATGAATTCCGCCTTTCGCTAAAGGTGCTTTTCAGAGATGGATTCGAGGTAATTCAGGCCTGTAATCCGCCGGATAATATATTCATAATCGCCCTTTTTTATAAGATATTGGCGAATAAAAAATTTGTTTTTGACCATCATGACATCAATCCTGAATTGTATATCGCCAAATTCGGGAGAAAGGGTTTTTTATATAAAGTTATGCTTCTATGGGAACGGTTGACCTTTATGAGTGCCGATTTTTCCATTGCAACTAACGAATCTTACAAAAGAATTGCTGTTGAACGCGGCCGGATGGATCCCAATAAGGTAACAGTGGTGCGGAGCGGCCCATGCTTAGAGAGAATGAAAGTTGTTGAGCCTGATCCAGCCTGGAAAAAAGGCCGAAAATACGCGGTGGGCTATGTCGGGGTAATGGGTAAACAGGAAGGGATTGATCATCTTCTCGAGGCGGCCCGCTATATTATCTATGAGGAAAACAGGAAAGATATCCAATTTATTCTGGTGGGAGGCGGAACTGAACTGAAGGCCATGAAGGTTATGAGTTCTTGTCTCGGGGTGGATAATTATGTCACCTTCACGGGCCGAATTCCGGATGAACTTCTGCTTAGGGCTCTTAATACGGCGGATGTCTGTGTGAATCCTGATATTGTCAACGAGATGAATGATAAATCTACGATGAACAAGGTTATGGAATATATGGCTTTGGGAAAACCTGTCGTCCAGTATGACCTCACAGAGGGGAAATATTCAGCTCGCGAGGCGAGTATATACGCTGAGCCTAATAATCCGCAAGATATGGCGGCTACAATTCTTCTGCTGCTGGATAATCCAGGGCTGCGCCAAAAAATGGGTGAATTCGGATACAAACGGGTGCGGGAAGAACTCCATTGGGGGATTGAGGCCCCGAAATACCTGAGTGTGTATGAGCGGCTTTTGGAACAAGGCGGGTTAGAGGTATGTGTAAATTAATTATTTGCCCATGAATTAGTTAATATTTAACTTGGGTTGAATGATAGAAATAAGGGGGGGGGAGGGGGAGGAGGAGGAGGAGGAGGAGGAGGAG
>JAJRVC010000249.1 GCA_024277475.1 Deltaproteobacteria bacterium | reverse complement strand
CCGTTGGTCAGCTGTTTTTTGCCGGGTGGGTGCCATTTTTTATCCCATCGGATCGCTTTTTTTCCGGCCTCGATGCACTCTTTCAGACTATCTCGCTGCGGGAACCCGTTTTTGCGCTGGAATTCTTCGAGGTACGATTTATCGTGACCTTCGCAACCATCATTCAGGAGAGCGACTTCGGTGGGGTCCATGTTGAGGGCGTCGGCAACATGATCAAAAATAAGTGTCTGACAGAAAACATTCGGCAACTGTTCACACCGGTTCCACCACGCCGGCGGTTTGTTGACAAATACGGTGGTGCCCTCGCATTTGAGGTTCGGAATTTTTGTATTGTCCACCAGATGTTCGATGCCGGTGGTGCACATGTAATTCGCAAAGAGGTTCTTCATTTGCACGGCGGTAATGCTTCCGTCTTTGCGGGCGCCCACCTTGAATTCGCTGACCATCAAATCGCCGGAAAATCCGTAAAAATTCTCGGCACGGTTTAAGACCAGTTTGACCGGTCTATCGGTTTGTCGGGCCAGCAACGCAGCCAGTACGTTGATACCATTCTGGGACCAATTGGCCGGATTGCACCGTTCACCAAAAGAACATCCTTGATAAAGAGAGTGGGTATGAATTTTATTCATGGGAATGTTCAGCTGCTCAGCAAGGATCAGTTTGCCTAGGTAGGGCTGCTGCTCATGAACCCACATTTCCAGCCGGTCGCCCTTCCAGCGGGCAATGACACACGGCAATTCCGCGCCTGCCCATAGGTGTGCATCCCGTCGGGCCGAAAAACAGATGATTTTGTCGGCCTCCTGAAATCCTTTTTCAACGTCTCCCTGTTCCGTCAATTCCCGATCTTCGTCTGCGATCTTGTTGCTGTCGGCACCTGGTATCAGCTTGGGGGCACCCGGATCAAGCGCTTTTTCACTATCCAAAACGAACGGTTGTTGATCCCATTCGACTTTGACCAGCTTAAGTGCTTCTGTTGCTGTCTGCTCAGTGTCCGCACAAACCGCGACACCCACCATCTGACCCTCGAAAATGGCCTCATCACCAAGGATTGTTTTTACGGGCAGCATAGCCCATCCGGCAGACTCCGGTGCCATCCGCGTCGATCCGACAATACTTCCGGTAAGCTCCAGGCCTTTAAGTGGCGCATCATCGAACCGGAGCACGGCCCGAACGCCTGGATAGTCTTTAGCCTTGCTCGTATCCAGACTGGTGAGTTTTGCCCGGGCATAGGGCGATGACAGTACTTTGGCATAAAGCATTCCCGGCAGGTTTACATCACGCGTGTAAAGGGCTTTACCGCTGGCCTTCTCATAGCCGTCGTAGCGCCGTACCCCTCGTTTTCCGATCTGGTTAAAGGTAATGGTCGGCTTATCGGCCCCGATTTTGTAAGTGCCCTCATTTTTAAGAGTTTGGTAAGGCCCCGACTTTTTAACATTCATGGTTAATGCTCCTCTTTGAGAGCCCGGGCAGCGTCAAGCACGGCTTTGGGGTGCTGCGGGTAGGTTCCGCAGCGGCACAAGTTTCCGGCCAGCGCTTCTTTAACGTCCGTCGTGGTTGGATCAGGGTTTTTATCCAAAAGTGCTTTGGCGGTAGTGATAAACCCCGGGGTGCAGTAACCGCACTGCATGGTGTGGTGCCTGACATAACTCTCAACCAACGGGTGTCCGATTTCCGCAATTCCCTCGGCGGTTTCAATGGTCTTTCCATCACACTCAATGGCAAGCGTCATGCATGACAGGATGGGGCGACCGTCCAGGATGACCGTGCAAGAACCGCAGGTTCCGCGGTCACAAAACATTTTTACCCCCGCCAATCCCAATGTGTCGTGAATCACGTGGTATAGTGTCCATCGGGGTTCCACCTCGAGTTCATAAATTTGACCGTTTACGGTAAACTTGACCAACCCGTGTGGTCTGGGAAGCGGGTCGGTTTTGTGCTCGGCGATGACATGCGTTTTGAGATCGTCGAAGCTTTCATGAGTTCTGGAGCAATATGGGCAAACATTTTTAGATGCTTTGCTGGTTTTCTCTCCCATCTTTTGCCATCTCCTTAACATGCACGCCTTTGGCACAGGTTTATTATCGGCCGCCTAGGCTTCTTAAAAACACCGATTGTTTGATCCGTGCTTCGTATTCATTTCGAAAATACTTGAGGGTGTCGAGTACCGGAATCGATGCCGCCTGCCCCAGTCCGCACAACGAGGAGAGCGTCATCGTTACGGACAGGTCTTCCAGCGCCTGGATGTCTTCCTGGCTGCCGTCACCGCCTGCCAGGCGGCTAAAAATCTGCAACATGGCCTCAGTCCCCTCGCGGCAGGGTGTGCATTTGCCACAGGATTCTTCCGCCAAGAATTCCATGGTCCGGTACACAAAACTCAGGACATCGCGGGATTCATCAAACACCATGACGGCCCCCGACCCCAGCACAGATTCGTACGCCAATGGAGTGCTGATCATCGCATAGGGAATAATTCCACCGGTTACGCCACCGACCTGGACCATTTTGACATTTCTGGCACCGGCCAGCTTGCAGACCAGTTCCTCCAGCGGACTTCCCAGGACCAGTTCGTAGACCCCCGGGTTTTCTACATCCCCGCTCACGGAAAAGAGCTTGGTGCCTTTACTTTGTTCAGTGCCAATTGCAGAGAACCATTCGGCACCGTGGGCAACAATATGCGGGATCGTCGTCAACGTTTCAACATTGTTGATTATTGTCGGCATGCCCCAGAGCCCCTTCGAAGGCGGGAACGGCGGCCTGAATCGTGGTTCGCCGCGTTTGCCTTCGATGGAATCCATCAGTGCGGATTCTTCCCCGCAAATGTATGCTCCGGCAC
The DNA here is from genome assembly GCA_024277475.1 of Deltaproteobacteria bacterium. The sequence continues at coordinate 12,254 of JAJRVC010000249.1, read as the reverse complement.
CTTCGAAGATGTCAATCGCCATATCCTTTAAAAAACCTTTTTGTCCAGCCTGCGCAATGGCATTCGTCAAAATATCGAGCAGATAGTGATATTCCGATCTCAAATAAATATATGCCTGGCGGATTCCGGTGGCATAGGCGGCAATGGCGATGCCCTCAATCAGCGAAAATGGGTCGTTCTGTAAAAGGTGCCGGTCTTTGAACGCACCGACTTCTCCTTCATCGGCATTGCAAATAATAAATTTTTCATTTGCCTGCGCATTGCGGGCAAGTTCCCACTTAGCCCCGCAGGGAAATCCTGCTCCTCCCCGTCCTCTCAGTTCGGATGCTTTGATTTGGGCCAAAACTGTATCCGGTGTCATCTCATTGCGTGCCTGTCCCCAGGCCTTAAAACCACCGCAATCTATGTAAGTATCGATGTTCCGAGGATCAATGATGCCGCAATATTTAAGAAGGATCTGTTTTTGTGGCACGGTTTATCCCCCATCTATTTGCAGAATTTTAGTATTTCGGAAATTTTTGCCGGCGTCAGATGACCATGAACTTCGTGGTTGATCAGCATCGCCGGAGCAACATCGCAGGCGCCAATACAGTTCGTCAATTGAAAGGAAAACTTACCGTCAGATGTGGTCTCTCCTGGTAAAATGCCGATTTCCCCGGATACGCTGTCAATGATTATTTCGGCGTGTTTCAGGTAACAGGGCAGGCTTTTGCAGATCCGAATCACATATTTACCAAGCGGCCGGTTGGAGAGAAAGGCGTAAAAGGTGGTTACGCCGTACACCTCACTTATCGGCAGTTGCAGAGCGCGCGCGGTTTCAGCCATGAATTCCCTTGATACATATCCGTCTGTTTGTTGGGCTGCTATCAGCCTTGCCAGTAGAAGGCCACGCTCTCTTTCCGGCGGCAAATTGGACGGTGGGTGACTGCTCATGGTTTGCCGTTCCTCATTTTAATGGGTCTGCTTAAAGCGCCTGTGGGACAATAGTCAATACAAATGCCGCAATCCCGACATAATTCCGTGGTCAGCGGTTCATCGAATTCAACCACGACTTTGGAGGAAAATCCGCGATAGGCGATACTGTAGATATTTTTTTTGGCGATTTCCATACATGCACCGATGCATTTGCGGCACAGGATGCACTTGGACATATCACGGCGCACATACGGATTAGCATTTTCTATCATGTACCAGCGAGGTTTTCTCATCTGGAATCGGGGTGTTCCGCATTCCAACTGATCTGCCAGTTTTCGCAACACGCACGAGCGGGTGTATGTGTCAGTGACGCATTCCCCCGTGTGTCCGGCCATAAGGAGCTCGATTGTCGCTTTGCGCGCTCTCACGACCTTGGGCGAATTTGTTTGTATCACCATCCCATTCGTGACCGGAGTATGGCAACCACCCGCAAGTGTTTGTAATCCCGCCACTTCGACGACACAAATCCGGCAATTTCCGGTAGGTGTCAGATTCGGATCATGACAAAGAGTGGGTATTTCAACGCCTACACTCTGGGCCGCTTCGAGAATGGTCATCCCGTCATGGCCGTTGACTTGGATGCCGTCAATAGAAAGCTTTATCTCGTTCATTATTCTCTCCGAGCCTGCTGCCGGTCCCTATAGCCTAAAGTCCTGAGGAGAGGCTCTATGGAGGCCGATATTGCAGGATTCCAATTGGAGCCGAGCCCCTATCTTGGTTGTCTCTTCAGTATCGGCGTTTCATTGTCGAACAGGTGAATAATATCCGGGCCGAAATACAACCCCAACGATTCGCCGGCAGTATATTTTTCATTTGAGGGGACAACCACTTTAACCTCAGTTTTGACCCGGTCGTCAATTACCACCGTCAATACTGTGGTTTCACCTTGAAATTCAATGATTTTAACCGTACCCGGAACGGTAGCATCGCTTTTATCGGAGCGGGTGATTTTGATTTGTTGCGGACGGACCCCCATGGTAATTTCAGTTCCGATGTGTTGAGAATCCAAATGCCCCGTGAAAGTAAATAAATTGGTTTTGTTTGGTGTCTGTATTGAAACATGCTGGGAATTTTCAATGTGCCCGTCAATAAAATTCATTGCCGGCTCCCCCACAAAGTAGGCAACAAACCGGTTAGCAGGCTGGTTATATATCTCATCGATAGTTCCGATTTGCTGCAGTTCAGCTTTATTGATAATAACAATCCGATCGGAAAGCGAGATCGCTTCAGCCTGATCATGGGTAACGTAAACAGTTGTGAGTTCCAGATCGTCATGAAGTCGGCGGATTCGGGCTCTAAGCTGGGCACGCACACGTTGGTCCATATGGGAAATGGGTTCATCAAGCAGGGTAACATTCGGTTTTCTGACAAAGGCCCGCGCCAAAGAAACTCTTTGCTGATGGCCGCCGGCCAGCGATGGAGGATACTTATTCAAAACGGATGTCAAGTCGAGCAGTTCGGCAATTGACATAACTTTTTGATCGACTTGAGCATTCGTCATTTTTCTTGCCCTTAGAGGAAAGGCAATATTCTCATAAACAGACAGTCGGTGATAAAGCGCATAGGATTCAAAGGCGAGAGCAATATTTCTTTCGCTGGGTCCCAGGGTGTTTACGACGTTTCCGTCAAAGCGGATCTTACCTCTAGAAATTTCCTCCAGACCCGCCAGCATACGCAGTGTTGAGCTTTTTCCCCCTCCGGACGGGCCTAAAATCGCTAGAAACTCTTTGTCATTGCAACTGAAAGTTAAATCCTTAACGCCGATGACATTCCCGCGAGGGTATATTTTCCAGACATTGTTAACGTCAATAGTGCTCATCCTGTGAAATCTCCTAAATTTTGGATATATCGACCGTCGGCCTATAAAAAAACAGGTGATCCTGATTGAATTCAAGCCATACCAGCTCGGATAGACGATAGTCGGAGGTTCCGGTTTTGTTTCTTGTCCTTACATGAAGAAAGCAGTCGTTTAGCTCGAAGGTAACAATCGTGCTTTCAGTTTCGTGGGCAACAGCGTATACCGGCAACTGGAATGAATTTGCGGAATCCCTGTTTTTGCTGATTTTGATATCGTCGCATCGAATGCCTGCACGCGCCATAGTTCGGCCGTTTTTCTGTGTGGCTATCGCTTTAATTGTCCCTGCTAAACTCTCGCGAATCCCCAAAGTGAATTTTTTATCAACGCTGAAAAAGGATTTATCATTTTTGCGGACTAATTCACCATCGATAAGATTCATTGGCGGTTCTCCCAGAATACTGCCGACAAAATCTGTAGCCGGTAGGTTGTAGACTTCTTCCGGCGTTCCCTCCTGCTCGATAGAGCCTTTTCTCAGAACGACCAATTTATCGGACAGGGCCAGCGCTTCTCGGTAGTCATGGGTCACGTAAATTATGGTACTACGGTATTGGGATGCAAACTTTTTGAGCAGTGTTTGGGTTGAAAACTTCAATCTGGCATCAAGGTGAGCGATGGGCTCGTCAAGCAGGTACACCTCGGGTTGGCGCACAAGGGCTCTAGACAGGGAAACACGTTGTTTCTGTCCACCGCTTAAATGTTGCGGCAGTCGGTCAAGCAGTTCTTCAATCCCGAGAAAAGATGCAATTTCTTCGACCCTGCGCCGTTCTTCTTTTTTTGACAACTTCAGCCCCCAGCGAGGTGCCCGCAATGGAAAAGCGATATTGTCATAGACCTTCAGGTGAGGATAAAGATTGTAACTCTCAAATGCCATGGACACATTTCTTTCCTGGGGGGGCAGATTGTTCACCTCATGGCCGTTGAAATATATTTTTCCGGAAGTTACCTCTTCGATGCCGGCAATCATACTGAGAATCGTTGATTTTCCGGCACCCGTCGGCCCCACAATCGATAGAAACTCTCCTTCCTCGCAATCCAAACTCAAGTTGTTCACCGCCGTCTTACTGCCATAGCGCTTGGTAACTTTCTCCAGTTTTACTCCAGCCATTGCTACTCCTCCTCCTCCTCTTCCTGTGGCCGGGGACCGTACTTAAAAACCACTAGGGTGATGGCGGTAGCAATAATCGCTCCCACCCATTGTGGTATAAACCGTTCCATAAATCTAAGCCAGGCGAAATTGAAACCAATCCATATCATAATCGACCAAAACAGCCAGTTTCCCATTGTCATTCGCGGCAACATATTTCTTAACCTCACAACCGTTGATTTCTCGCCTCTAATTTCATTCGCGAAATAAGAGCCAGGTGTTAGTATGTTTGGAATGATGATTTTGTATCAGCCTTTTACGGCTCCGAACGTCAATCCTCTGATGATATATCGCTGCATGAGCAACGCGGCCAGTAATGTCGGCAATATCGCAATGGCAGCGCCGGCCGCCATGGTCCCATATTGTACCTCAATAGATCCCCAGAATGATGAAATCAGAACATTGACGGTTGTCGCTACCCTCCTGGTAAACAAAAAGGCGTAAAAAAATTCATTCCAGGACCATATTAAACAGAAAACAGACGTAACGGCCAAACCGGGAAGGATTAAAGGAAATACGACTCTGCGGAAAGTTTCCATCCGCCCATATCCGTCGATCATGGCCGCCTGTTCCAACTCTTTAGGGATTTCCCGAAAAAAGCCGTATAGCAAGAAGGTAGCAAACGACGTATTGAAATAGGTGTAGAGCAAAATTAAACCCGCATGTGTATCGAGCAATTTTAATGATCGGAAAACGATAAAGAATGGAATTGCCGCCACCACTCCCGGGAACATTCGTGTAGCAATTGTTGTAAACAGCAGATGGCCACCGCCTGTATTCCAGCGGGAGAAACTGTAGGCAGCCGGCAGCGATACGACCATAACCATGATAGTACTAATCACACTGACAATGGCCGTATTTCCCAAATTATTCCAGAACGGGTATGCTGTGAATAAACGGTGGAAATTATCCAGGGTAGGGGAAAAGAGTATGATTTTACTTAATTCGGTGGTAAATATATCATCTGCGGATTTGTAGGCGGTCAAGAAAATCCAAAGTAAAGGGCCTAAGACAACAAGTAAAACGCCTACCGTCACCAGCCAGAATAAAATCTTTCTAATCATTTCTCACCTTTCATACCGTTATTTAGGGTGCTCAGTATGCTTGAGCAGATCGATAAAACGGGACGGTTATGCTTTAAGCTTATTACACCTCACCAAACGTTTTCATCAGCAGCCGGAACATAACGGCGCAAATAGCAATCGTCAGAAAAAGTGAGAATATTGCCATAGCGGATCCATAACCCACATCAAAGAAGACAAAAGCCGTCCGGTATACCGTCCAGTCCAACAATTCGGTCTGGACACCCCCGCGCGTCGTTCCATATAGCGGATCAAACAACCGAATGAGCCACATAGACCTCAGAACAACGATGATCATAAGCAGGGGGCTTACCATCGGCAGGGTGAGCCTTCTAAAGGTGTACCATTCGCCGGCCCCATCTACTTTGGCCGCTTCGAAAACATCTTTCGGCAGACTTCTCAGTCCGGCGAGCAATACAAAGACTGAGAAGGGGAACCACTGCCAGACGGTAATCCCGCAAATAGTGTACAGTGCGAATTGAGGCGACCACCAATAGATCTTGTTAAGCCCAATGGCAGCCAGTATCTGATTCAATGCGCCGAAATCATATTCAAGCAGAAAATTCCACAGCAGGGACAGCACCAGGGGGGCGACCATTAGCGGCAAAAGGGCAAGCCCCCGGACAACATTTTGTCCTTTGAATTCACGATTCCATAGAATTGCCAACCCCAGGCCAATTGACAGTTCAGCCAGTATGCAGATGACCAAAACTTCAAAGGTTCGTCCCAGTGCCGTCAGAAACGATCCGTCGTTCAGCATCTGCCGGTAGTTATGCAATCCGACGAATATGGCATCGCCCTGCATACCCCATTCCTGAAAGGAGTAATAAAGACAGAAAAACAACGGATAGAGCATGAAGATCAGGAGTAGTAACAGCAAAGGTATGAGTAATGTCCATTTGAAGTATCGCTCACTGGTGAGGATTTCCCAGATTGTGGGTTTTCTGCCTACTGCAAAAGGCTGAATATTTTTACCCGCACCTGTTGTTTCTTCGCGAAGCATATTCGTGTTCACCCCGCCTCCTTTGAAATTTATTAGTTTCGATCTTTTTTATTTTAAACTGTGACAGCACAGACAGAAATCACGCATGATGAGTCGGATACTTTTTGTGTGGGCAGCGGAAACGGCTGCTAACACTGGTATCCCGGCATTCGGCAGCAATGTCTGATAGATGCCGCAAGGCGGTATTTGCACCGACTGCTTTTTCAGGTTTGATCAATCATCCCGGGGGATACCCCGGGATGACATTCGATACGCTTTGCTAATTTTCCTCACGAATGGGGATTTTTTTGTCGAACTTGGATGTCAGTTCGAGGGTTCTGGTTACTGCTTCATTGACAGCCTCATCAACACTGGCTTCGCCCGCCATGGGTTTGTGAAAAACATTCATCTGCATTTCGTAAACTTTACCCCCGGCTTTGGTGTTGAAATACCAGTAATCGGGAACATACTTGGCCTGAGCAGGCCAGATGGTTGACAGATAGTAGACTAGAATTCCGTATGGATATTGGTTTTCGGCGGTTTTCCAAATCGGATCATTGATTACATCCATGCGGGTACTCAACTGGCCGCCTTCTTTCATTACCACCATCTGCAGTTCAAAAGATGCCAGGTAGCGTACAAACCAGTAAGAAGCTTCCGGGTTATTGCTGGCCTTGGCGACTCCAACCGACCAGGCACCGGTGTATGGCTGGTTGCCGATGGTGGGATATATCCCCAGACGACCGTCGGGTACATTTTTTTTCAAAATACTCTAAGTCCACGCAAAACAGTTGGAGAACTGGGTCGCCTGAATGATCGCACGGCCCTGGCCCTGCTGGGCAACAACAAAATCGAAATTGGCCGTCAGGCTACCGGGAGAGGCCCATTTAAGCTCATTTTTATATTCCGTCAGGGTGTCCTTGAGTGCTTTTTTATTCTCTTTTGTGATTACAAATTCTTTAATCTTGCCGCTGGAATCCCTTACAACCGTTGCATAGTCAGATCCTTTGCCCCATAAGCGGCAGCTGATTTCATCATTGATCTGGTAGGCTCCGGCCTGCAAGGCCAGGCCGTAAAGTTCATGTCCAAGGACTTTGCCTTTTAACTTGTCCCCCTTTTTGCGGGTAAAAAATTCACCGTGATCATACAGCTCCTTACTATTTGTGGGGGCTTTCAGGTCGTAGCCGTATTTGGTTTTGAAATTTGCCTGCTCGGTGGGATCATCATACACATCCTGGCGAATAAACATTCCCATGTGGTAGGTGTAAAAAGGCAGGACCATTTGGTCGCCATAAGCCTGGCCGCAGATCAGAATTGACGGCGAATGGTTAACAATGTCTTTTTGAAACCCTTCAACACCGGCCGGATCATATTTGGCAGCTAAATTTTTCAGTTTGTAGAGATAATCCGACCATTCCACAGTCCATGCGGTTTCAACATAAACGACGTCGTAATACCCCGTACCTCCCATGAGCTCTATATTTTCTTTTGAGTACACAACCGGTGAAGCCACACGCTCTACATTTACCTTAACACCGGTCTTTTTTGTGAATGCCTCAATATAGGGCATAATCTTATCCCAGGCCTGTCCGGTCTCAACCATGGTATTAAGCTCTCTTTTATTCTTGATTTCCGGAATATCCTGAAGGCTAAATTTTCCCCCTGCCGCTTGTATTGATGAAACAGCTACAAAAAAAACAAGAATTGCGCTTAAACTCATAAGCGATGACAAGATCCTTTTCATACCTATACTCCTTTTTTTAAAACCGGTTAATGTCTAACACAATGCGCTATTGAACGGGAACAAGGGTTTGTATCACCCCCTTTCAGCCAGGTTTTTTTTTGTAATCTTGCAGGTCCGCTCGAAACTGCAACAACGGTCATGAATACCCGGAATTGTTGCGGTAACACAGGACTTTGATGCATCGATTTTTTGCGGTGTAAAAGCTGAAAAATAAAAGTCAAAGATTAATGACTACCCCGGAATAATGTGAACTGGACAAAGTTTATGCTTGTCGGAGTGAAACTCTTTAGGTACTGGATATTGTACAATCTGTTTTTAAGCGTCCTGATGCGGCAAAGAAGATCTGAATAACAAATAGATAATTTGTCAAAAAAGATTAAATAAAATCATGACAAATCACTAAATTATTTCTATATATTCAAACTGAATTAAATTGTCAAGATTTATTTAAAAAATATTTTACAGGGGTTATCCCGCATATAAAATATGGCAAAAGCAATTTAAAATACTGTTATATAAATAAAAAAAAATTATTGATCAATTGCGGAACCCAGAAATATTTCTGAAATAGTTATTGGTAATCATTCTTATTATTGTCAACTAACTTAAAAAAAATTCAAAAAGATTCAAAAATTATTCAAAAAAAATTATTTATTGATTCTTTTAATCTGATCGGTTAAAAAGAAAAATGGGTTCAGCTAATTTTCTTTTTAATTTGTATTGTTTATAACCCATGTCAGTTTTGGTGCTCATTATAAAATTTGGAGTGTAACGGATGTTTGCATTTGAGCGACACGAAATTATTTTGGAGGCATGCCGAAAATCAGGAAGAATCGGTATCGATACGTTACTTCAACTGACAGGATGTTCGATCTCTACGTTAAGGAGGGATATCAATCATCTGCTGCGCAAAGGGATCCTTAAAAAATTCAGAGGTGGCGTTGCAATCACCGGGCAGGCGGAATTAAACGGTAATATGATGTATAAACACCGTATGGCTTTTTTTTCCCGGGAAAAGGAAGCAATCGGCAGGTCTGCCCAGGAATATATCCAAGATGGAGATATTTTGGTATTGCTCTATGGTACGACAACCATACATATTGCACGGCAGTTGGATCCCAAAAAAAGTATTACGGTAATAACCAACGGTATCGATATTATATATGAATTGCGAGATAAGCCGAATGCCAAAGTAATCGTGCTCGGTGGAATAATAGATTATTCCAACAATTGCATCGAAGGCCCAACGGTTCCGAGAATGCTGCAGGAATTCAACCCTTCAAAAATAATCCTGGGTGCCGGTGGTATTACTGAAGAAAAAGGAATAACCAATTATGAATTTCTCAGTTCGACATTTGTCAGTGAAATTGTTGGATTATCTGATACTAAAATCGTCGTGGCGGATCATTCAAAATTTGGCAGAAATGTGCTCACCAAGGTAATGCCGTTTGAAGACGTCAACATCTTTATAACCGATTCGGGTATTTCTGATGAATTCATCGGCTTATTCAATAAATATGCAATCGATTTTGAAATTGCAGATACAGATTCGGGTATGAGGTTGTGATGGCCATTCCGGGAACCGGCACGCCAAATTTTGCCGACAGGCCATTGCGTGCATTGATACATGAATCTTTACTTCAATGCCTCCAGCGCCAATTGCGCCGCACCGCGTAACGTCGTTTCACCCAATTGCACGAATCGAAATTCTTTTAACATGCTCTGCTTGTAACCGGTATAGGCATTACTGGCGCCACCACCGACATGGTATATTTCGCTTGACAACCGTACACTCTTTTTCCATTCAGAAATACTTTCAATCTGAAACGAAATGATGCCATGAACAAGGGCAAGCAGGATATCATCACGATCCGTGTTTAAAGTCAAACGCGTAAATGCGCCGCTTTTGCGTTTGATCCGGTGCCGATCGCCTGATAAGTAAGGATAAAATCTTGCTTCAGGCACTTTATTCGAAGCTAAAACCCGGCTTAGATAGTCTTCATAAAAAGTCTTTTGGGTCATATCTTTGCAAAAATTAGTCCTAAACCACTCAATGGAGGCACCGCCGGCTCCGACGGTTCGCATCGCAAGCCATTTGCCCGGGTAGGCGTGGGTTCGCAAGAGATGATTTTTGGAAACAATCGGCTTTTCCAGGCCGAGGACCAGGATTTCAACCGTTCCGGAGGTGTTCATGATGTCACCTGCACGGGTAACGCCGGCTCCGACGGCTGCGCAGGTGGTGTCATTGGCACCGATAACAACCGGAGTATTTTTCGGCAGCCCAAGCGTTCGTGCCGCCGGTTCGATGAGTTCCCCGGCAATCGAAGTCGAGAGTGTCACTTCAGGAAGTTTGCACTTGTCGATTTCCAGCGGCTGCAGCAGCCTGTCATCCCAATCACCATATCCAACCGTATCATACAGCCCTGTAAATGAAGCATTCGAAGGATCGATTACAAAATGTCCGGTCAGGCGCTTTGAGAAGAAGGTGACCGCATGGCCGAAACAGACCCCTTTTCGGGAATAAATTTCAGGCTCATGATCTCTGACCCATAGCAGGCTTGTGGCTGAAATGCCGCCGGGTATCGGAAGATTTCCGGCAATGTTTAAAAATGCGTCTTCGCCGACCTTTTGCAAGGCCCATTGCGCCTGGCGATAGCTGCGACGATCGAGATGAAGAATGATCGGACGCAGGGGACGACCATCGGCATCCATGGGAATCAGAGAAGGACAAAGTGTAGAAAATGTAACCACTGAAACGCAGCGCTTACCCTTTAATTTGTTGCAGGCCTGAACCAGCGCAGTCCAGAGGATTTCGGCATCAATTTCAACTTTATTGCTGGAGATCACCTGCGGCTTATAATGCACCTGCTGCCTTTCCAGAATTGATAATTCAGAATCCAGGATGCAGGCCCTTAGCGACTGGGTCCCGACGTCTATGGCTAAGATACTGTCCATTTAAATAGAAATGACTAAAACTAAAATTTTTAGGCAAACATTCCGCTTTCAGCGCCGCCGTTGGTCTGAAAAAGCGACCAGTTTAATCGAAAAGAAACTTTGAGCTTTGCTATTTTTATATGATGAGTCAACTAAAAAAATGAACGTCGAACGTCGATATGGCCGCAAAAAGGCACAAAAAACACAAAAATAAAATTTAACACTTAATGGTTACAATGGGTTATAAGAATCAAAATTCAAGAATTTTGATTCTTTACGAGATTGTCAATGTTCGACGTTCGAAAAATTCACTGTTCCGGCCAAGCGGTGTTTCTTGCGAACCCGGTTGCCGGCAGCCAAAGCGGCTTAATGTAATTTCACACGTGGTAAATCGATTATATCCTATCCTACCTTTGAGCTGCTATCTTTTCCTCCCCGCGCCTTACGCCTTTTGCCTTCCGAATTCCACTTTTATCTATCCAACAGTCCTGCCTTTACGACCGCTTCTTTTATGGATTGCTTGCCTTCACTTGGCAACGGAAGCAACGGCAGACGGGGATCGCCGCCATGATATCCCGCTAACTCCATCGCGTATTTAACCCCTGCAACCCCGAAACTTCCTGACACTGATTTGTTCAAATTGATCAGACGGTAGTGCAACTTCAGAGCATTGTCCAGGTCGACGGCCCTGCACGCCTCGTAAAGCTGGCAGCAGGACGCAGGAAAGGCATTGGCCAGTGAGATGACGCCTCCGCTGGCTCCAAGCAGCAGGGATTCGAACAGGGTGCTGACGGTGCCCGAAAGGATATTGAAGTCTTCACCCGCTGCACTGATATAGGTGCTCATATTGCCTTTGGACGTATCTTTCATCCCGGCGATATTAGGGTGTCCGGAGATTGTTTCGATGACTTTCGCAGAAAGGGTCATACCGGTAAACCCGGGTGCATTATAAGCAATCACAGGAACGGGAACTCCATCCGCTACATCGGTGTAATAGCCGATCAGGGCTTCATCGGTTAAGCGTTTTTTGAAATACGAAGGGGTAAGAATGGAAACAAAATCTGCCCCCATCTCTGCGACTTTTCGGCTAAAGGATATTGTCCGGCGCGTAGACTCATATCCGGCACCTGCCATCACGATCTGATGATCGGCCTTTTCCTGCAGCACCACTTCAAGCACTTTCAGTTTTTCAGTTTCAGTCAGAAACTTGCTCTCGCCGTTGCTGCCAAGGGCAAAAAATCCCGCCAGTTTTGTCTGCCTGTATTGTTGCATGTTGGATCTTAGACGGTCGTATGCGACCTCCTGATTTACAAAGGGTGTCGCAATCGGTGCCGCAATACCTGAGAATTTTTTTTTCATTTCTTAAATCTCCAATATAAGGTAAAAAGTTTCTGTGTCCTCAGTGTGCTATGTGTGAGAACAACTAAGCCGCAGTTTCAATCGGCCGGAGATGTTTCCAGCGTTCGGATTTCAGTATTTGCCTGTTGGCGACATTCCGGGGCTCACGGCCGGCAAAAACATCGAGGACGCATTTG
>JAJRVC010000248.1 GCA_024277475.1 Deltaproteobacteria bacterium | reverse complement strand
GGAGCCTCTTGTTTCCTTTTAGTCTTGAGCCAAAATCTGTCAGGCCCATTACTCAATTGCTGTTTACTAAGCATTTATAATAAGATAATAGATCAATAAAGTAAAGTCGGAATTTTTACATTTTTAGGGTTATTCAAAAATACGCCTGAATTCTTCGATGGTTTTTTCAACTTCACTAGGTTCTTCGGGCTCACCGGGCACGATCGGTTGTGTAGATGACCGGGGAAAAACCGTCTTCAGATAATCGATGTCGAAAAGTTCTTCGGAAAACGTTGCGTTCTCCTCAAAATTTATGGCTTGATTCACACGCACCAGATTCCCGTCCTGATAGAACTCAATACGAGACGGATAACGGATTTTGCCTATCTTCCACCAGATTTGATACCGAATCTCCAATGTATCCGATTCGCCGACCGGATCGGCACCTTTAATAATCCAGCGAAAGGGCAAAAAAGTGTCCTGATCAATCCATACCTGGGAAACCGACTCATCAGGATATTCCGCCCCAATCACAAATGCAATTTTTCCCTCAAATCGTCCCAGGCTCGATATGGAAACATCCACCCCCAGTTCGGACAACCTTCCAACAAGTTCCTCACGCGAATGATAGAGCAGAAGATCTTTGTAAAGATCAAACCGATTTGTAGCCCCAGGTACCCTGTTTCCATCAATTAGTGTCAGGGTCTTTCCGTCGGAAAATATAAAAATACGCTCGGAATCATTGGATCTTGTATCCGAACGAAAGGCCTGAGAAAAAATATATCTCAAGGAACCTTCCATTTCCATAGTTTCCGGAACCTCGGCCATTTCATCAGCATAATGGTCCAGAGCCCGGAGCGAACCGCCCGGAATATCGACAGCATCAGAGGACTGCTTTAATTCATTACCAGGAGCAACCTGATCCGAATCATCAACAAAACCAGACCGGTAAAAGATAATCTTTTGAGAAACAAATAGGCTTTTGGCCTTTCCTATATTTTCGATCATCAAATCGAGTACATGAGATCCCTGCAGCACATAGGCATAAACAGGAGCAGTGAAAACAACCAAAACAGCAACGAGATATGGTAAAATAAGGCGTTTCTTAAAATCAGCATTCATGGACAAACCGGTCTTGAAACTTTTAGAACAATTCCTGGGCAAATAAAGCCGCCTCACCCAACTCTTCTTCGATTCGGATGAGTTGATTGTACTTGGCAAGCCGATCACTGCGGGATAAGGAGCCTGTCTTTATCTGACCACTGTTTACCCCCACGACAAGGTCGGCAATGAAAGTATCTTCAGTTTCACCGGAACGGTGAGATATTACCGTCGTGTAACCCACCTGATTGGCCATCTCGATACAATCCAGAGTTTCGGTGACGGTTCCGATCTGGTTTAGTTTTATTAAAATGGAATTTGCAATGCCCTGCTCGATTCCTTTGTTGAATATCTTGGGGTTGGTCACAAATATATCGTCACCCACAAGCTGAACAGCTCCTTCCAGCCGGTCTGTCATGGTTTTCCAACCATCCCAGTCTCCTTCTGCCAGGCCGTCCTCAATGGAAAGAATCGGATAGCGATTGATGAGCTCTTCATAATAGTCGGTCATCTTGGCGGCTGTCAATTTTTTATTTTCGGATTTCAAAACATATTTTCCGTTGTGATAGAATTCATTCGCAGCTGCGTCCAAACCGATTCCTATATCTTTACCGGGCTTGTATCCGGCACTTTCGATAGCCGTCATAATAAGTTGAATGGCGGTTTCATTGGATTCAAGGTCCGGTGCAAATCCACCTTCGTCTCCGACTGCAGTGGAGAGCTTTCGATCTTTGAGAATTGCTTTTAATCGGTGAAACGTTTCCGCACCCATCTGAACCGCTTGAGCGATGGATCTTGCTCCGAAGGGAATAATCATAAATTCCTGGATATCCAGATTGTTACCCGCATGAGCCCCCCCGTTGATGATGTTCATCATCGGAACAGGCAGATTCCTCGCATTGATCCCTCCCAGATACCGGTAAAGCGGCATCTCATACGCCATAGCCGCAGCCCTGGCAACCGCCATGGAGACGCCCAGAATGGCGTTGGCGCCCAGTTTTGCTTTGTTTGCCGTGCCGTCCAGCTTGATCAGGCAGCGATCCAATGCAATCTGATTGGCGGCATCTAATCCCATGATTGCAGGGGCGATGACGGTGAGAACATTTTTCACAGCTTTGGTAACACCTTTGCCTCCAAAACGCTTTGAACGTTTGTCTCTCATCTCGAGAGCCTCGCGTTTTCCAGTGGAGGCCCCGGATGGAACAGCCGCTCGTCCCATGACCCCGCATGCAAGATAGATATCTACTTCGACGGTGGGATTTCCTCTCGAATCCATGATCTCTCTGGCTTTTACATTAACTATTTCAGTCATATCAACCTCCCCTGCAGAACAGTGATTTATTGAAAATTGAAACCTCGAAATTCCAACCATTAATGAATAGGGTTTTAATATTTTATGAATTATTTTTGCACATTTTCCCTGTTTATCCAGGTTAGAAATTAAAAAAACTATCTTGTAAATATTGACAAATTTCATGGAAATGTTACTCTGCTTCCACTTGTATGTCAAGCTTGGACCGTTGAATTTCCAGAACAATATCAAAGTCGACTATAGCTGGCACAGATAGAGGCGGTTTGCGTTCCCGGATACGGCACTAAAATTCAAAATATCAACAGGCAGACTCCAAACAATATAAAAATATTTCAGTCACTTATTAAATTTCTCGTAGTCGTTTTATTTGTTTAAATGGAGCAAGTCTGCGTTGATTTCAGATCTACCTATGTTAGGGTGCTCATGCAGAACAAGAAAACCAACTTATATTCCCAGGCCCATCTGATAGTTGCGGCCATCCGAGTGTATGAACATTTAAATTCGCGACCGCCCACTGTCGATAACGTATGCCGGCTCATCCGTTTTTCCGTAGAACAGGGCTACTTCATCTGCCGCAAACTCCAGGAAATTGACATTATCAAAGCCGTTGAGGGATCCTACGGTACCCGGTTGTTTATCAATGACCATTTAAAATTGGAAGACCTGCCCCGCGGTGAGCCGGAGAACAAACTGGAAGATGATCTCAAAAAGTTCCAGGACACTCAGAAAGCCTTTTCCCGAAAAATAGAGTCTTTTCAGGCCCAGCAGAAGCAAAAGAAGAAAGATCTTTTTGCTGAAATGGAGAAAAAACTCAAAGAAGAATTAGAAAAAAAGTTAAAGCCCTAACCTTCATCGAAGTTTTGTGTCCCAATTCCACAGTCCCTTCCTCTTTTTCATCTTCACACCTTTGGGAAGTCGCTCGATCAAATCGACAAAAAAGGCATATCCGGCTTTATGTAGTGTTTTTTTATGGACGCGCAAATCCAGTTTCCAGTTTGGATAGATCCAGTAATCCGGACCATGGCGCGTCGCCCAGGCCTTTTCACCCATGGGGCTTGAAAAAGCTTTATCCTGCTGTACATCTTCTGCAAGTGTTCTTGCCACACACAAAGGCCAATTTCCTGCAACAACGATCCCCAGGGGAATCGGACTGTGCCGCGGCAGCTGCAAATAATCTTCGGCACCAAGTTCCGGGCTGACAATGGCACCGCTAAAGCCCATGGCGCCCACGGATTCGATGGCCAGCGGATTAGCGAGATTGCAGAAGGGACCGGCCCAAAGCTTGAAGCCTTTTTGTTTTTTAAAAAATGCGATCTGCCAGGGTGCATTCAGCACAAAATGCCGGCCCCCTTTTTTGATTGCAAGCTGCACGTGTTCATTTACTGCATTTTCATTTTCAGGCCAAATTACCGGCGGAAGCCACCAATTGACCCTAGAGACAATTTTTCCGGATATTTTTTTTATAACCCCGCCGGATAACCAGAGTCCGAATTGCCCCGGCGGATTCGACCCCGGCAATGTTCGGTATACCGGAAGATCCACCATCCTTGATTTTCTTAAAATACCGGCCGGCAATGAAGGAACGAACGAGGAAACGTGTCCGGAAGACCTTTCTATTCGATTGAGCTGATCAGCAAGATTCGATATCATATCGTTCAGATGCTGTTCGCGCCGATCCGTCAAAAACACCGGGGCACCCCTAACAACTGCTTTTTTCGAGGGAAGACCGACGTGCAGCCGGCCGCCTTTTGGTACCGACCTTCCGATACGTTTTATGTTGTGCCCGGTTTCGTCTTCGTATCCTATCCGCAAAACATCTCCCGGCAATAACTCTGCCCTCGTAATGAAATAGGAATTTTGGCTGGGTCCTTTAACCTTTCCCACCAGCAGGCCTGAACCGGTCTGATTATGAAGTTTGACAGGATCCTGCGGCCGCTGAGGTAGAAAAAGATAGTGAGTACCGGTGCGACCCAGAGCACGGTCCAACAGATGAAGCGCATCTTTTTTCATTTTGGAATCATGGTGGTGATCTCTGAGCATCCGGTAAGCACGAACCGTGTAATACACATAATGTGGACCTTTTTTACGGCCCTCTATTTTCCAGGTCCGAACTTTGGGTATTGACAAAAGCACCTTGGACAAAACATCGACACTTAAATCCTGGCAGGAGAAATATCTGTGAGTTTGGCCGGTCTGGGTATAGCGTCGTCGGCAGGGCTGAACACATCGTCCTCTCAGACCACTCTTTCCTCCCATGTAACTGCTCCAGTAGCACCTTCCGGAGACACCGTAGCAGAGCGCTCCATGAATAAATACTTCCAGGTCTAAATTGGCTGGACACGCCCGTGACAGAGCCCTGAGTTCATCGACGTTAAGCTCCCGTGGGAGTACCACACGGTCCACCCGAAGATGTTGCCGGATGACCTGCAGCGCCATTGGAAAACTCGCATTTGCCAGTGTCGAAAGGTGAATTTCACCGGAAAATCCGGCCTGTTTTATCAGAGACACCATGCCGAGATCCTGAATGATAATGGCATCAGGCTTGACCCGGCGCTGAAGAAGATCCAGAAATTGCCCGGCCCGCATGAGATCATCGGGTTTTAACAGGGAATTAACGGCCACAAATACTTTAACACCTTTTTCGTGGGCCAAAGCGACCAGGGCAGTGAACTCCTCGATGGTAAAATTTTTGGCCTCCATGCGGGCGGAAAAAAACTTTAATCCACAATAAACAGCATCGGCTCCGGCAGCTACGGCTGCAAGAAAAGAAGCTCTGTTTCCAGCCGGAGCGAGGATTTCAGGAGGGGATGTTACTGATTGTTGTGCATCCATTTTTTGCTGATTGCAATTTGAATGTTTTCATTAATCTGATTCACTGGTGGAGATGAACAGTCGGACATCGTTATTCAACCATTTAAAAGCGGTTATTGTCAAGAGATTAGCTACGTTGCTGATTTACACCTCTTAAAACTTAACTATTGTATTTATTTGTGTATATTTGATATAGTATTCAGTAGCCAACAAGAAAATTCAAGGGAAGAAATCTTACCTGTATCCCGATTTTATCAAAAAAACTGAGCCTATGAATGCTTACAACTTGGGAGCCCGCTTAAATGAATGATGAAAACCGTAATGAGCCCCACGGAGGTTCGTTGGTCAATCTTCTTGTAGATGATCAACGCGCCGCCAAGCTAAAAGAAATTGTTTTTAATTTACCGGATATCACTCTGAATGATCGGCAATTGTGTGACCTGGAATTGCTTTCAATCGGTGCATTTTCACCACTGAAGGGATTTATGACCCGCTCTGATTATGAATCCGTGCTCGATCGCATGCGACTTCAAAACGATCTGTTATGGCCGATTCCAATTTATCTTGATGTCGACGAACTGCAGGCACACAAGCTGGAAGTCGGCCAGTCCGTTGCACTCAGAGACCCGGAAGGTTTTCTCCTGGCCATTATGCATATAGAGGATATCTGGAAATCCGACCGGCAAAAAGAGGCGGCACAGGTGTACGGCACTGCTGACCGCAATCATCCCGGGACGGACTACCTGTTCACCCGTGCGGGTCAATACTATCTTGGAGGTACGCTGGAAGTTATAAGCACTCCGCTCCATTTTGATTTTAAGCAGCTTCGCATGACACCCAAAGAAATCCGGGCGACGTTTAAAAAACTGGGCTGGAAGCGGATGACGGGGTTTTTAACTCACAATCCCATCCACCGCCCCCAATTTGAAATGACCATAAATGCCATGCAACAGGCAAGGGCAAACCTGCTGCTGCTTCCCATCGCGGGCATGACCCGACCCGGTGATTTTGACCATTACACCCGGGTCCGATGTTATCGCCATGTGGTCCGGCACTACCCGCCCGATTCCCACATTTTAAGCATGCTGCCGTTGGCCATGCGCATGTCCGGTCCGAGGGAAGCTCTGCTGCATGCAATCATTGCAAAAAACTATGGCTGCACTCATTTTATCACCGGCCGGGATCATGCCGGTCCCGGCCCGGACGACAACGGTCAACCCTATTATGAAAGTGACGAAGCCAGCAAATTAGCAGAAACATACAGCCAGGAAATCGGTTTAACTGTGGTTCCCTTCACCGAGATGGTCTACCTGCCGTTTGAGGATGAGTACCGCTGTGCCGATCAAGTGCCCAAAGGCACCCAGGTAATATCTCTTTCCGGGTCCGATATCCGTAAGCGAATTCGCACAGGTCGCCGAATACCGGAATGGGCGACTTTTCCCGAAGTTGTTGAGGAGCTGCAAAAAGCCTATCCTCCTCCCCGCCGCCAGGGATTTACGGTGTTTCTAACCGGCCTTTCCGGCTCCGGCAAATCCACCATCGCAAAAATTATCTATGCACGCCTGCTGGAAATGGGGGACCGTCCGGTAACCCTGCTCGACGGCGACATTGTGCGTCAGAATCTGTCCAGCGAACTGAGCTTCTCCAAAGAACACCGGGATTTAAACGTCCAGCGCATCGGTTTCGTCGCTGGTGAGATCACCAAAAACCGCGGTATTGCAATTTGTGCACCCATTGCGCCCTATGCCGCCACCCGATCTGAGATCAGACGAATTATTGAAGATTTTGGTGGTTTTGCCGAAGTTCATGTATCGACACCTCTTGAGGTTTGTGAAAAGCGAGACCGCAAGGGTATGTATGCCAAGGCCAGAGCCGGTCTCATCCGGGACTTCACCGGAATTGATGCCCCCTATGAAACGCCCCGTTCGCCGGAAGTCCGTATTGACACCACCGCTATCACGCCGGATGAAGCTGCCGGACAAATCATGCTGCACTTGCAGCGCAAAGGGTTTATTTAACTTTCAAGGCATTCGTTTCTTCCGCGGTAATTCTTTGGGCCTGCCTGCAGAATGAGTCGGCAAGCGAAAGCCCTTGAAAAGAAGAGGTAGTACATTGTCAGAAAAAATTTCTGGTATAGCTGGTAAAATCGATAAGATAATTACCATCGGAGGAATGGAAAATGAAACCAGAACCCTTGCAGATGCTCTGGCAGCTGATTATCATATCAGCGCGGCGCCCAACGTCCCGGATGCCGCCCAGCGCCTGTCAAAAGAATCGTTTAGCGCTATCGTCCTTGACCTGATGGATAATGGATCGGATATGGTTCACACCCTTCAAGCCTTGAACCGACTTTCGCCGGATACCCCCATCATTGTTATCGGAAATCCCCACGATACCCGGTTAGTTGTAAAGGCCATTAAAGCCGGTGCCTTTGACTTTGTAACCAGGCCCTATCCACCGGAAAAAATCAAATTGTCGGTTCATCAGGCCCTCGAAAACCGGAGTCAAAAAAACGAAATCAATTATCTGCGCCGGAAACAGGACGTTGTTTATGATTACAACCGCATCATTGCCGTCAGTCCGGCCATGCGAAAGGTTATGAAGGCCATTAAGCGGCTTGCTCAAACCGACTCCACCATCCTGGTCACGGGCGAAACCGGAACCGGTAAAAGCTTTTTATCCGGCAACATTCATTTCAACAGCCCTAGACGCAATAAACCGTTTATCGGGGTAAACTGCGCTAATATTCCGGAAACGCTATTAGAAAGCGAGCTTTTCGGTCACGATAAAGGTGCCTTTACGGGAGCGGACAAAACACGAACCGGCCGATTTGAGCAGGCCAGCGGCGGTACCATCTTTCTGGATGAATTCTGTGAATTGGGTCTTGGTCTGCAGGCCAAACTTTTACGGGCCATCGAACAAAAATCATTCGAACGACTGGGCAGCAATAAAACCATCCAGGCCGACACTCGCATCATTGCCGCCACCAATCGAGACATCGAAGAACTCGTGCGAAAGGGTAAATTCCGCGAGGATCTGTATTACCGCATTAATGTACTCAGAATCCATATGCCCCCGTTGCGCGAGCGTTTGGAATGTATAGAACCCCTGGCCCAATATCTTCTGGAGAAATTAAGTCGCTCCGTTAAGAAAAAAATTGATTCATTTGCTTCGGATGTGGTTGAAATATTTCGGCAATACCCCTGGCCCGGTAATATTCGCCAGCTTTCCAATACCATCGAAAGAGCCATTTTACTGGAAGATGACAGGGTGATCCGACAAGAAAGCATTTCCTTACCAAACCTGGGTGACAAAGTATCTCCAACCCTCCAGGCGGTTGGCCTCAGGCTGTCTGAAGATCAGGAAAAAGACATGATTTACAACGCTTTGAAAGGAAACCTGTGGATCCAGAAAGATGCCGCCCGCCAACTGGGTATTACCCCGCGGGCCTTAAATTATCGCATCAAGAAACTTGGAATCACCCATTCCCGCTGGCGGAAAAATAAATAGCGTGGTAGGCGCTCACAGGTTCAGGGTTACCTTTCTTTTGTTGATCTTCCGCGCGTAAGCTATCCCGCCGGACGTTGGCGGGATAACACCTCGAATGGCAGTGTGCCCTGGCAGAGTTCTTAGCAAAGTAAACGTGCGTCCGGCAATCCTGAAGCTCAGTCTGCCGTGCTGGATTATGATGCATAGCTGACTAACTAAACCTGCAACATCCTGAATTTATCCCTTCAAGCCGAAATCGTGGGCAAGCCAGGTCTTCTTTGTCAAGCCATAGACCTTATGCTCAACTCTGTGGGTTTCTCCATTCCTCCAGTAGATACCCGGGTCCAGAGGGCCCGGCACTGGTTCCTCCCTGAAAGGGAGTGCTGGTTTTATTACATACGAGTGCCTAAAATGAGCTAAAGTGAACTAAAGTGCCTAAAGTTAAGGAAT
>JAJRVC010000247.1 GCA_024277475.1 Deltaproteobacteria bacterium | reverse complement strand
TCATGAGACCCGAAGAGTGAATCTTCAATCCCTCCCGGGAAACGGATAGATTGTTGGCCCGAGCCGAGAGGATCGGTCCACACACATTCTCGTTATGCGAGATGTGGTTTACCCAAGAAGGTCGAACCGGTCAACGTCGAATGTATGGCCTGATCAATCTTGTCCGGCACTTTGCGGCCTGTCACGTGGAGAAAGCAGCTGAGCTGGCCAAGACAAATGGTCTGAGAAGCTCCAAGGCACTGCGTCGGATGGTGGAGAGTATGGCGGTGCAAGCCGATGAAGCACAATCGGGCCAAGACCACGATGGATTGACCCAAGAGCATCCGTTGATCCGCAAGGGTGAAGACTACGCGGCTTTCTGGAATCAACATGCGGTCAAGAGAACCTCGCAGGAACAACCGGTTGGGGACAATATATCTTCTGGTGGATTGCAAATCGTCTCCCGGGACAATCTGGCGCAAGTATGGCAACAGGCGAGCTGGCTGCGGGTGATAGAAGTCTTTGATTTACAGATAGATAGCAATCGGCGCCACCGCGACGATGAGATCTGGCTCAAATCGCCATTTACAGCAGAAGCAAAGGCCTCAATGCACGTCAGCTTATCGCAGAATATCTTCAAGGACTTCAGCAGCGGTCGAGGCGGCGGCATCATGCAATTTTGCCGGCAGATGTTGCGTGGACGGGGCCGGGAGATGACCATGCTGCAGGTGGCTCAATGGATGGTGGCCGAAGGGATCTGCACGCTAAACGGTCTCAGCCGCTGTTGGAACACGAGAATCAGTCGACGGCAACACCGCCTCGGGAAAACACCAATCCGGCCATCAAAATCGATCTGCGTCGATATCTGCGTCCAGATCATCGGCAACTGCAGCGCCGGGGCATATGCGTATCGACTTGCCGCTATCTTGGATGTGGCTTTCTACCTCAACGGGGGCAGGCAAAGGCCGGCTCGCCTCTCAACGGCCGACTGGTGTTCCAGATCCGTGGTGTGCGAGAAAATGGTCGGAACCTTCATCGGGTTATTCTCAGCCACACCGGACGGGCACTAAGCCGACAACAAGAAGACTGCGAAGGGAAATACTGGAGTTATCCGTTCCGCAAAGGGCTGGAAATCTACAACCAGGATCAGCTTTTGCTGGATAAAGAGGCCCGGCTTCAAGCCGGCAAGTTTGGCCTGATACTTATGGAAGGGTACTTTGATGTGGCCAAGTTGGTAGCGGCCGATTGCCGCAATGTCGGCGCGCTGATGGGCAGCAGCATCTCGGCAGAGCAAATCAAGCGCTTAGCGTGGATCCAAAGCCGGCTGGAGTTGCCTTACATCCTGTTGTTTCTGGACCGGGACCGGGCCGGACAGGAAGCTGCCGGCAAGGTACAGCAGCGACTCGGGCACCACAGCCTGGCTGTAACCGTGTTTGACTGGGATCAAAAGGTATCCCTAAATGGCCAAACAGCCAAACTGATCCCCGAGTCTATCCAGGACCCGGCGGACATGTCGGTGGATCAGCTTCGCGCACTGCGCAGGCAAGGGATTATATAAAATGACTGAATCATCGGATGAAAAAGGCAATAAGGAGGTAAATCCATGAACATGGCTCTATCTGAAATCGAAAAACATCTGAAAACTCTGCACCTTCACGGCATGGGCAGCACGCTGCAGACTCGACTTACCCAGGCCAAATTCATTGGAGCTGCGGGATATGCTGGGATGAAGGCGTTGTTTCTGGATGGGAGGGACTGATCTGGGATATGCTGGATAATGATGGCAATGTACATTGATGAAAAAGGTGGCGTGTTAACCATAAAAATTATGGATGACTGGATAAACCATACAATAAATTCTCTCAATAAATCCAAATTCAGATCCAAATTCAAGTTAACCCAAAAAGACCGTGATTACATCGCCACCAAGAGTCTTGAAACCATCAAAGATCACGCATATCAATTTATAAATTCCAGGGTTGCGCCAGCTTTTCCAAAAAATGACGGTAAACAAACACCGATGAAAGGGCATCCGGTCTTCATTGCCCAGCATGCCACCGCTACCTGCTGTTGCCGGGGGTGTATTTCAAAGTGGCATGGAATCGAAAAGGGCAGGGCGCTGAGTGCAAAAGAGGTCGATTTTGTTGTGGCGTTGATTATGGGATGGATTGAGGGGCAGATTGATAAAAAAAGGGGTTTCGCTGTGTGAGAATTTGTGTGAGAAAAACTTTCCAAAATCTGCTAAAATTGGAAAAAATCGGAAAAAGTGTGGAAAATTATATTAAACAATATCAATTGGTTGTAATGATTTAAGGAGGTTAGGAAACCCAGAGGTTCTGTCTTCGAATCCGTAGGTCGCCCGTTTGAATCGGGCCGGGCGTACCACAAAACTCAAAACGGGGAAGGACGCGCGGTCGTCCATTCCCCATTTTTTTCAGAAAAATACGATTAAGTGCTTTGAGCATTTCAAAGAATCTTCCCAGCTTGGGAATATATAGCAAGGGCATCCTACGCGATATCCAGGATTAAAGGATAGGCGTGCTGCTTCTCACGATTTGATTTACGCGGCAGTTTTATAATCGGGGTTTTGGACCAGAGTGTGCGCTATTTCCAGACTTCTTTGAAAATTCTTAAAATATTCTGGCCGAGGATCTTTTCAACATCATCCTCCGAATAGCCTTGCTTTAAAAGCCCGCGGGTCAGGTTCGGAAGCTTCTCAGGCATTTCAATTCTCGAGGGATAATTCCAGGGAGGCGGCGGGTAATCTTCAGCGCTCCAGGCACCGGATTCAAGCAGGTAATCGTATACGCTTTTGGCCGTTGCATCATCAGCCACACCGGCCTGGTATTCGAAATAGTCCATGCCGATGCAGATATGGTCAATTCCACAGAGACTTACCACGTAATCCACATGTTTGATGTAATCATAAAGACCGGGATCACTGTTTTCCACTACAAAACGCGGATAACCGTTTATACCGACGACCCCCCCGTTTGCCGCTATGGCCTTTAGGATATAATCATCGAGATTTCTTTTTGAACCGCATATTTTCTGGGCGTTTCCATGGGAAATGATGACAGGTGTTTTTGAAAGTTTGATTGCATCCAGAGTCGTCTTTTTCCCGGTATGGGCGCAGTCAACGACGATCCCGAGCCGGTTCAATTCATAAACAACCTGCTCGCCAAAATCAGTCAGCCCGGTGTCATTTTCTTCAGCACAGCCGCAGCCCGCTAAATCTTTGGTGTTATAGCAAAGCTGGCAGATTTTTACTCCTAGCCGGTGATAAACTTCGATTGTATTCAGATCATCTTCAAAGGGAAGGCTTCCCTGGAAATGAAAAATGACACCCAGTTTCTTTTCTTTTTTTGCCCGGATGATATCATCAACGGCTGTTACATGAATCAGTTTATCTTGATTATCTTTGAATCTCCTGAACCAGGTGCCCAAGGTTTTAACCGTAAAATTCAGGGTGCCAAGTTCGGGGCTTCCATAGCCAACGGTCGCTGCAATTGCGGTTACACCGCCTTTCAGATAGTTATCAAGATATTTTTCAAGAGTTGCAAGGGGACAGGTCGCGTCGATGACAATTGATCTTGCATGCAGGTGCTCAAATGGATTCACTCTAAAATCTCCTGGTCCGGTCTTCATCCAATGTATTTTTTCGATGACGTAAATTAGTCGGGCTTGCCTTATGTGTCAAGAAAAAATGGAAGCACATACCTATAACGTTGGATATGGGCTGCAGATAAACCGGTGCTTCAAGGCAAGCAGACCGTTTGGGTACGACTTGAGTTTTCAATCTGGAAATAAACAGGCGGGGTCCGAGCGGCCAAAGATTTAGCCGGGTCAAAACGAAAGATAATAGTGTCCAATATGGTCAAAGGATAAATTGATATTGCCTGGCGCCATGAATAACACGTCTGATTTGAACCGTTTTTGTTTTCACGACGTAGAAAACAAGGTATTTTTCAATGATCAATATTCGGTACCCCAGTTTTTTCAGCCGATCATCTTTGGGTACGATGCCCAGATAAGGATTTTGTGACAATTGAGAGATGCACTCATCAAATCTTGAGAGAAGTTTTGCGGCCGCTGAAGGTTTGTCATTATGTATATATTCAAAAATATCAAGTAAATCTGCCTCAGCCGTACTTAAGTATCGTATTTGATATGGTTTGCTCATGCAATGCTTGCCTTCAATCGCCGCATCATTTCACTGTGTTTGATACCTTTTTGCCCGTCGGCATCTAGTGCTTCAGCATCCCCTAACTTTTTGTAAAGTTCCAACAAACTGAGCATTCGCTCATAATGGACCTGGCTCATCACCACTAAATCTCCTTTGCCTTTCCGGGTGATATATACGGGCTGGTTGTGACTGTGGCAAAGTTCCGAGATTTCATTGGCTCTATTTCTAAGATCTGAAATTGGCCTGATGATTGGCATATTACCCTCCCATTCGGTTTTTTATGATAATAAAATATCATAATAATGATATATGTCAATGCGTTCTTTTCCGTAGAAACTGTGCCTAAATTGTGCCCGTCAAGGTCAAATATTTCCAAATAGTTCCAAATGAAACCAAAAGTTGGTTAAAAAAGTGCAGTACAATCAACGTAATTGTGAATTCACCTTTGCTTATGGTAGCTTCCAAGTAATTTTATCACAAAGAAAAAAAGGGATTGACAATCTTATAATTTAAAAATAACATACGTTATGTAACGATTGTTATTTTATATATACTTCAACTACAGATACGGATAAAAAAAATAGCATGCCACCAAAAGCCAGAATATCACGTGAACTAATTTTTCAGGCCGCATTTAATGTGGCTCGTTCGGAGGGTCTAACCGCTATCACCGCACGGCGCGTGGCCAAAGAATTGAATTGCTCGACCCAACCCGTCTACAGTGCCTATCGGTCGATGGAGGAACTCAAGAAAGAAGTGATCGAGAAATCTAAAAAATTGGCTGTCAGCTACTTGATGAGGGAACCTCCGATAGAGGATCTTCCCTATCTTCAGTTCGGCCTGGGGAGTCTCCGGTTCGCCTGGGAGGAGCCGGAGTTGTATAAAATCGTTTCCCTCTCCGGCCGGGTATTAAAAGAGGTTCAACAAGGCAAGACTGCACCGGATTTCGTGCTGCAAAAAATGAAAACGGATAAAAATTTTGCCGGCTTGACTGATGATCAACTTACAAGGATTCACACGATGTTATGGTTTTTTAGTCAGGGATTGACCGTTCTATTTGCTACTGAACAAGATAGTGATCCCATCGAGACCGCAGTGCATTATTTGCGAATGGCCGGTCGGGCCTTCATCGAATTTGAACACAATAAGAGGAAGCCATGAACTTCATCGCTATTAACGGAAGCCCCAGCGGAAAACACGGGGTCACCGCCCAATATATGAGGTTCATAGAGAAACAGTTCCCACAGCATTCCTTCAAAACCTTTGAGGTGGCCAAGAATATCAAACGGCTTGAGCGTGACAAGGACCGTTTTAATTTAATTTTGCAGGAAATTAAAGCATCAAATGCAATTATCTGGTGTTTCCCCGTCTATTTAATGCTCATTCCGGCCCAACTGAAACGCTTTATCGAACTGCTTTTTGAGCGCGACGGAAAATCCGCCTTAACTGGCAAGATAACGACCGCGATCTCCTCTTCGGCAAATTTCTACGACCACACCGCCCATGATTACCTGCACGGCGTTAGCACCGATCTTGGGTGCCGGTATGTACGCGGCTTTTCACCCGAGATCAGCGACCTTCTTTCTGAAACCAAACGCAAAGACTTTCTGGGCTTTGCCAACGATTTTTTCTGGAAAGTGAGCAATTCGGCTGCCCTGCAGGACATCGGCTGGCCCCCCGTTCAGTGGGCGCCACCGGATCTGACCCAAATCCCCCTTCCTGAGCCAGTAGCCAAGAGCAAAAATAAAAATATCGTCATTATCAGCGATGCCGAGCCTGAAGATCACTATCTGCAGCGGATGATCGCCATCTTCGAACGGTCGGTCTCGCACCCGGTGGATCGCATAGAGCTTCGCAGCCTGGATATTAAAAACGGATGTCTCGGCTGCATGCGCTGCAGCAATGGAGGCCCATGTGTACAAAAAGATGATTACGCGGCCGCCTTTGAAAGGTTGAGAGAGGCGGATGTTGCGATCTATGCCGGTGCCGTGCGTGACCGCTATTTCTCGGCACGCTTTAAACAATTCATCGACCGCTATTTCAGCAACGGACATCGTCCCGTGCTAAAGGCCGGAACGTTCGGATACCTGGTATCAGGACCTTTGAATCAGCTGAGCCCCATGCGCGAAACATTGGAGGCCAACATTCAAGTGGGCAATCATCATCGGCTGGGAATCGTCTGTGACGAGTATCCCGATCCCCAAGTCACCGTAGAACAAGTCTCAAGTATGGCGAAGGGGCTGGAACACTGGCTGGAGGCTCCGCCCTGGCGTGTACCCAAAAATTTCCTCGGCGTCGGCGGTCACACGATATTTCGCGATCTTGTTTACACCTATAGGGGATTCATGCCCGCCGATCACAGGCATTACCGCTCCCATGGAGAGTACGATTTTCCACAGAAAAATATTAGACAGCGTGTCATAAATAGAGTTTTTTTAACTTTGAACTCGATTCCATCCATGAGGAAAGGCTTGAGAGAGGGACACAAAAAAGGCAGGGTAGCGCGCTATAAAAAGATCCTGGAATAGCCCTAAAAAAGGGAGGGGATATAATGGGTGGTAAGAATAGGTCCGAAGTAACGCCGGGAATGGAACAGGCCAAGTGGGACGTCATCGCTATCGGATCCGGGCTGACGGGATTGGCAACGGCCGTTACCTTGGCCACTAAAGGCAAAAAGGTCCTCATGCTGGAGCATCATTACGTCCCCGGCGGCTACGCCACCAGTTTCAAACGTAAAGGGTTCACCTTTGAGGTCAGTCTGCACCAAACCCTGGCGCTGAACGAAGGCGGTTACATGCATGACATCCTAAGCAAGCTGGGCGTGATGGACAAAATCACGCCCATCCGGCTGAGCTCGACTTTGAAACTGAAAACGGAGCTCGGTGACTTGTACGTAGGCCCCGATTACTTGACACAATTATGATGCACACCATTCCGTGGGCCAACTTGATCTGAACAATCTTGATATTAATAAAATCTACCGGAACATCGAAACCGGCAAAATGAAAGGCTTCGGCGAGGTTATCCACTATTCGGCCATTGATCCCGATCTGGCCCCCCCGGCAAATCGGTCATTACGACCATTCGCCTCGAATCCAACAATGCCTGGAGAGGGTTGTCCGACGAGGAGTATCGCATCAAAAAAGAGGCTTTACAGGAGGAGATCATTACCTCGCTGAATGAGCGCTTTCCAGGTATTCGCGATCACATCGAAGTAATTGAAGTGGGCACGCCCCGCACCATGACCCGTTACACCTATAATCATGACGGGGCCTTTAACGGCTTCGCCTACACTCTTGATCGGGTCGGCATGTTCGATGGCGGCATACCCTTCAAAACGCCGGTCGCCGGCTTGTATCTGGCTAATGCCTGGGCGGGGGCAGTCGGCGGCGGGTTTTCCGGCACTACACCGGTGGGATTTATGCTGGGGCAAATGATTGCCCGTTCAATGAAATAAATCCCAACCAATCAATACTTTTCATAAGGAGTAAAAAATGCTGGAATCGTTTACGCAACTTAGTTTTGCTCAATTGTCGTGGTTGTCGGTTATTATTTATATTTTGCACTACGCAGAAGAGGGGCCGCGACTGGCTGAATGGTTTAACAAGCACTACACGGGCCGATTTGCCAAGAAAGTTAGCTATACTCAGAAGAAGTTGACGTGGAAAATGCCTTATTATTCGGTTTCACGCTTATTCTCGTGATCATTTTTAACCTATATCCTGAAAACCTGATATTGAGAGTCCTGATATTAGGCAGTGGGGTCGGATTTATCGGCAATACGCTCTTTCATGCCCTGCCCACTTTACGCACCGGCATCTATTCCCCCGGTGTGGTTACGGCAAGTATGCTGAATCCACCTTTACTATTTATTTATATTTGGAAGATGCATGCGGACGGTTTCCTGACTTTACCGATCGTTATCGGGGCCATCGCGGCCGGAATTGCCATCCTGCCGATTTTTGTTAGCTTCACACATAACGTTTTGCTGCGTAACGAATAAATCAGCCAAAATGCGAACGCAATGCGACTTAATTCTGGGGACACCATACATAATTATTGATGCCGTTCCATTAAGTTGCCCTTGACAATATTTTTTGTACGTATATACTTACATGTGTATACATAAACAGAAACGTCATGTCTGGTTTTTGAAAAGGGACACAAACTCATGCTTCCAAGAAAGGGGGCCGTTATGGCGACGACTCGAGTTTTTAAATCCGGAAATAGTCAGGCGGTCAGGTTGCCAAAGGAATTCTCCGTCAGGAGTAAAGTGCTGGAGATTTTCCGCCGTGGCGATGAAATTGTGCTTCGTGAACCAGCTAAAGGACTGACTCGGGCTTTTGAACTGTTGACCGAACTTCCCGACGATTTTCTTGCTGAAGGCCGACAGGATATACCGCCGCAGCACCGTGAGGGATTGTGATGCCCGTTCGTTACCTGTTGGATACAAATATCTGCATCTACATTCATCGTCAGAAGCCTGGGGAAGTGTTAGTTCGCTTTAAACGGCTTAAGCCCGGCGATGCTGCCATTTCAGTTATTACGTGGGGGGAACTGTTGTATGGTGCCGAAAAAAGTCGGCAGCGCAAAAAGGTTTTGCAGTTACTGGAGGAATTTAAAACCTTTGTTCCTGTTTTGCCACTGCCTGAGGATGCCGGCAAAGCTTATGGGGCTATCCGTGCATCATTGGAGTCCAAGGGAGAACCCATCGGTAACAATGATCTGTGGATTGCCGCGCACGCAAGGGCGGCAGCGCTTACGATCGTAACGAATAACGAGCGAGAGTTTCAACGCGTACCAGGTTTGAAGGTTCAGAACTGGGTTGGCAGATAAGGGTTCTAAATTCATTTTTGCGTTCTTTGGCAACAACTTTATCATCAATGAGCTTGGCTTGCATCTTGACAGGACGGGTAATCGCGCCGGCTTCATAAACATATCGGCGATAGCTTCTGATGCGCTCATTTTCGCTTTTGACATTGAATTCCCTGATGGTAAGCATAAAGTACCTGTTCTATGCCAACAACGCGATCCTGAATGACCTGCCTTTGGACGTAAGAGCTCAACTTGTGGGCTAAAATTCGGAGGCCAAGAGAAAGGTCAGTCAGCAGCATGGTTTTTGCGATAACCAGCCACCAGTGCCAGAATGTCCTGACCATACTTCTCAAGGGTTTTCTTGCCCACCCCTTTAATTTTTTTAAGATCCTTTCTATTGCCGGGCAAATTAATGACAATCTGAATCAATACCCTCTGGGAGATGATCTGGAAATGGGCAAGGCCTTTTTCCCTGGCCTTACGAGAACGCCAGTCCTTAAGATTCCGCAACAATTCCGGGTGTTCAACGTCTGACTCACTGTAAACCGGGGTATGGGATTTTTTTTCTTTTTCAGGGAAAAAGTCAACCTCAGCCATTGACAGGGTGCGTAAATATTGGGAGGGAGAAAACCCCTTTTCGCAGGATTTTATCCCGGCAAGTTTTACATGGATCTCCTGTTTGAGATTATTCAGGGCATTACCGATCTTTTTGCCAAGTTCCCTGTTATCCGTTTCGATCTGGAACTTTTGCACAAGATCATCAAAAACCAGGGAAAATTTATCCTGAAACCATTCAGATGCTTTGCCGATGCGTTCCAGAATATAGACATCGGATTCGGGCAAGTTTTGTTGTGAAAAAATGGTTCGCAATTGCTGCTTAAATTTTTCGCTGACCGTAAAAATTTGCCTCTCAGCCGTTTCACGCAGTCGGAGGATATCAGACACGCCGGAGATCTGAACCAGACCGATATTTCCTGCCAAAAGGCGGACAAAATAGTTGAGACGGTTGTGAAGCAATTGAAAATCGAAGCACTCCAGCAACAATTGCTGCTGGTAGAATACTTTTGCGGTCTGAAGCTGGTTTTCAGAGGGCGGATTCTGTCTGGCTTTTTCAACAAAGTTCAGGACCGACTCGTCTGTTTCGATGCCTCTGGATGGGATGGGAGAGCTGAGCACTAAGCCCTCAAAAGTTTTACAACGGCTTAGCGCCACGTAAACCTGGCCATGGGCAAAAGCGGATTCAGCATCAACGACAGCCTTGTCAAAGGTCAGACCCTGGCTTTTATGGATGGTGATAGCCCAGGCTAGTTTCAGGGGAAATTGTTTAAATTTGCCGATGATATCTTCTTGGATTTCCCTATTTTCTTCGTCCACCTTATATTTGATATTTTCCCATTCAACGGCTTCTACGACAGTTTCTTCGGATTCACCAGGGCAGGTAATACATATTTTCCGGCCGGTGATGGTTTTTATTTTGCCGATTTTACCATTGTAAAAACGCTTTTCCAAGGAATTATCATTGCGAAGAAACATGACCTGGGCTCCTTCTTTGAGCACTAGTGTACCCGGGGTCGGGTAAATCTGCTCGGGAAAATCTCCTGAAACCTCGGCCTCAAAACAATATTCTTTTCCCCTCAAGGCAGAAAGTCTGCTTTTGTTAAGGGTGTCGGCGTTGTTGTTGTGGGTGGTCAAAGTAATATAGCCCTGGTTTTTTTCAGGGGCAAAATTTTCAATATAGCGCTGATTTAATTCTCTGATGGAGGCTGCATCAAGCCGGTTGTCCCGCACCCGATTCAATAATTGGATAAAGCGGGCATCAGACTGACGGTAGATATGCTTTAATTCAATGGTAACCAGTCCGGCCGGGTCAAGGGCATGGCTGCTGAAAAAATAAACCGACTCATAATATTGTTTTAAAAGCTGCCATTCATCCCGCTTTGCCACAGGAGAAGGCTGGTGCAAATCCCCGATCATGAGCAGTTGTACACCGCCAAAGGGATGATCATTGCGACGGTGATTACGCAGGACCGCATCCACGGAATCCAGCAAGTCGGCCCGCACCATACTGATCTCGTCAATCACCAGCAAATCAAGGTTTTTAATAATCTGTTTTTTTTCTTTGCTGAATCTGAACAAGCGCTGCC
>JAJRVC010000246.1 GCA_024277475.1 Deltaproteobacteria bacterium | reverse complement strand
TGGCCAATACAACCCCGTCAATATACATGCCGATATTCCTGATGAGAATGGTCATAATACCGCCGAAAACTCCATAGATGAGCATGGGGATTTGATTCACCGGTGAAGAAGAATCTTCGGTGGCCAGGAAAAATGCTCCCACCAAGGTGTAGCCGGTTAAAAGATGGAAAACAGGTGCGGCAAATCGGACCGGATCAAACAAGTTGAACAAAAATGCGGTGACATATATGCCCGTCAGGAAGCTGAGAGCTATTTCCCAGCGGATTAGTCCCCTTAGCATCAGGTAGATTCCCCCCAGGATAAGGCCCAACGCGAAGGTGGCACCGATTCCGCCGATTTGTTTGCCCACAATCAGGTCGATCAGTCGAAACGGTTCAAGGGAAGCGGATCCGAAATGTTTGGCGGCCGCCAGAGGATAAACGGCGGCGAATTCAAAATCGTAGTTGAGCAGCATACCGTCGAAATCAAAAAGATCCTTCCAGGAAATCATCATGACGGCAATCGCAACCGCCACCGGGTTGAAGGCATTGCCGCCGATGCCGCCAAAGATTTGTTTGCCGATGACCACGGCGATAAAAGTGCCGGTAATTACCGCCCACCATGGCATCGTGGCGGGAAACAGCATGGCAAGCAGCAGGCCGATTAAGGCTGCGTTACCGTCGCCGATGGTATTCGGTCGTTTGGCTACCAGGTTAAAGGCCAGTTCCCAGAGCATTGCCGTGGCAACCGATAGGCATACAACTCCGAAAACGGGGATGCCATAGTAATATATACCCGCAAGCACCGCAGGCAGGGCGGCGAGCATGGTATGATAACTGCGATGGGTGATTCGGCCTCCGTTGTGCCAGAAAGGAGCATGTGAAACGATCAATTTTTTTTGCTCAAACATCATCCGTTGTCTCCGCGGTTTTAGTCCGGTTGAGCTCATATTTGGCTAATTTAATGTACTGAAATATCGGTATTTTGGATACACATACAAAGCTGCACAGACCGCATTCAATACAAGAAAACAAATCGTAGTTGTCCGCACCTTCTTCGTAATGGCCGGCCTCTAAAAATCTTACCAGCATGGGTACCTGTATCTGTGCCGGGCAGGCCCTCACACATTCGCCACAATTTATGCAGGGATAATCAGATGCGTAAGCGGCATCGGACCGGTCAATAACGACAATGCCGTCTGTATCGGCCAGCACCGGATGATCCAGTGAATATATGGCTGAACCCGCCATGGGGCCGCCGAAAACAATGCGGTCTTCTTCGTTGATGGAAACGCCAAACGTATTTAGAATGTCCCGAATGGGGGTTCCGATGACGGTTTCAAGCAAGCGCTGTTTTCCATCTTTGGTTACCAGGGTAAGGATTTTACGAACGGGTATTTGCCCGTCGCTAAAAGCTTTGCCTATGGATGCCGCCGCTTCGGCGGTTAGAAAACAGACGCCCTGATCCGTGCAGGTTTTTCCAGCCGGCACAATCTCTCCCAGGACATTTTTCATGATCATTTGGGGCAGCGCCGAAGGATAGCCGGTATCAATATTTTTTACCTGGGCACCCAAGTGACCGAAACCCTGCATCGACTCACCGGCCGTGATTAGGATAATCTTATCGATACCGGTAATCTCCCTTAAAATTTTGATTCCCTTCTTGACGGCATCAAGCTTGGATTTAACGATAGACTGATTGGTTCCGATCAGCAGGTCGCTGTCGGTTCCCATAATAACGAGGGTATGAATTTCAGTTTCAGAATCGGATAAAACAGGCAACGGCGGATTGCCCGGCACTCCTGAGAGGAAATCGATGGCTCCGGCTAAATCGGGGGTCCGGATTTGTTTTTTAAACTGATCGTCTAAAATTTCATTTTCATCGATATCGACGGTGATGGCGCTATAAGTTTTACCGAAATCACCGGTATATGGCGAAATGGAGGATAGGGTGCCGGTAACACTTGAAATGACATAGGCCGGATTATCGACAAAAAGGGATATTTTTTGGCCGGTTTTGACCTTATCACCGACCTGATATGAAGCCGGGGTGTTTTGATTGCCGTTTTGACTGTGAAACAGGGTGACCTTTTTGGACGGCACTACCTTATCAGGCTCCGGCTGCCGGCTGGGCAGCAGTTCATACTCAATTCGAAAACGGGATAAACCGAAGAACGATTTTTTTAGCATAACTCAACCCTTTTTGTGATACTGCAAAATTTAACCGCTGCGCAGAAACGTCGGCAGACACCTCTTTTTCAGATTTACATGACATGACAGGCTGAACATTCTTTTTCAAGTGGACCCGAGCCATATTCCTCGTGGCAGCCGGCACATTGCAGGTGAAAGGCGTCGGCAAGTTTGGGGGTTTCTTCATCCCCCTCATCGGGGTCATGGCATTCACTGCATGACTGTGCATCGGCATACTCATCTTCGGCAAGGGTATGATGGCAGTCACCACACGATAGCCCGTAACCGGTGTCGGCGTAATGGGTTTTGTGATCAAACAATACTTTTCCCGCCGTAACGTTAAACATCAATCGTACCGGTTTGTCGGGAGTTTTGGCAGGAAACGCAGCATAGCACAACACGCCCACAAACAGAAAACAAATTGCCAAACCATACGCCAGCTTTAACTCAGTTTTTGAGAACATAGCTTATCCGCACCTAAAGTAATCAGTTTCAGGTTCAACCTAGGTTACATCCCAATATTTCAATCGGGCGAAACCGATAAACTCTTTTTACCGGAAGCCCATCGCACCAAAAATCAAGTTTCGACTACCATAATGAAGCAAACCTTTCAAGCTATTTTTAGCCGGGTGTAAATATCTCGATCATCAACCTGTTGCAGGCTTTTGCCCAGTTGACTTCATATCAAAGCTTTATTCTGAAAACAACGCGAAATTACACCCCACCCGTGCAACGACAAAGTCAGCTTCAAGTGATCCGGCAAGAAGAGAATTTCTTTTCCGGATACGGTATTAAGCGACTTCGGGTTCCCTGCTTACATCCTTAATTATCCCTATTTCACCGGAGGCTTTATCCGGGTTGTAGCAGGTAAGACAGCAATACAAACAGCGGTTGCTTTCCCCGAGAGCCGTCTGCTCCGTAAGGACCTGATCCGTTTCGACAAATGACTGGATCCGTTCGGCCACCGGCAGTTCCGGCATGGGGGCTCGCCGGGTCTTAACAATTCCCAGTACCTGCTCGAACAGAGTTTCGTTGATCAGGTCTTTTTGTAACTCCAGGGGATCGGCGACGACCGGTTGGTCCATGACAAACTGGTGGATCGATCGGGCGGCCCGCCGGCCGCCTCCGATGGCATCCACCACTAAACTCGGGCCAGTGGCGGCATCGCCGGCGGCAAACAGGTATGGGATATTGCTTTGCAGCGTTGCAGGATCAACTTCGAAGGTGTTCCAGCGGGTTGTTTTCAGCTCTGTCGGCGATTGCATGCTTTCAACAAAGGAAATATCCGGCGACTGGCCGATGGCCGTGATCACCATGTCTGTTTCAATTAACGACTCGGAGCCTTCAATAGGCACCGGTCTTCGTCTTCCGCTGGCATCCGGCTCACCCAGTTCCATTTTTAAGTACTCAAGGTGGGTGGTAACGCCCTGTTCATTTCCGACGACACGAACCGGAGCTGCCAGAAACTGAAATTTGACACCTTCCGCTTCAGCCGCATCAATTTCCACCGGATTTGCCGGCATTTCATTGCGCGTGCGGCGATACACCAGGTTAACCTCTTTAACTCCGAGACGGATTAAATTGCGTGTGCAGTCAATAGCGGTGTTGCCGCCGCCGATAATGACCGCGGATCGACCGGTCGGTATGGGTTCACCACCGGCCAGCCGTGAAAGAAAATCGATTCCCGTATAGCATCCCTGCAGCTGTTCACCTTCCACCCGCAGCGATGAATCTTTCCAGGCACCGATGCCCATGAAAACGGCGTCAAAGCCCTCACTCTCCAAAGTGTTCAGGTCAAAATCCTTTCCGAACTTCATGCCGGTTTTGCTCTCGATACCCAGGTTAAGGATACCTTCGATTTCCCAGTCCAGTACCTTTTTGGGAAGCCGGTATTCCGGAATACCGTAACGCAGCATCCCCCCCAGTTTCGGCATGGCTTCAAAGATGGTTACCTCGTGGCCCAGTCTTCGCAAAAAAAACGCACAGGTGAGCCCGGCGGGTCCACCGCCGACCACCGCCACCCGTTTATCCGTCATCGGTGCCAGTGCAACCGGCAATCGTTTACCGGAATTCATTTCAAAATCAGCGGCAAAGCGTTTCAACTGGTTAATGGACACGGGGTCGTCTTCGATGCCCCGTCTGCAATTAACTTCGCACGGGTGCGGACAGACCCGGCCGCAGGCCAGCAGCAAAGGATTACGTTCCCTGATGGTGTCGACGGCTCCGGTATAATCTCCCTCTCTGATTTGGGCGATGTATTTGGGAATGTCAATTTCCGCGGGGCAGGTCTGCCGACAGGGGGCCAGACGATCATCACGCTGGTTGAAATGCAGAATACGCTGAGAGGCGGTCCTGACTTCCATTACTGATTTGGGACAGATTTGTTCACAAATACCGCATCCAACACATTTTTCACGGTCCACCACCGGGTATCCCAGCGGACCCATCTTCAAGGCCCCAAACTGGCAGGCCCGCACACAATCGCCAAGTCCCAGGCAACCGACACTGCAATCCCGTTGACCGCCGAACAGGGCGGCCTGAGCGCGGCAGGTGTTCACGCCGACGTACAGGTATTTATTCTCAGCCCGGTCTCCACCGGTGCATGTATTAAAGGACTTAACCGGCTCCGCCATACCGACTTCCATACCCATGACCTCGGCAGCCTGCTGGGCGGATTCCGCCCCCCCCACCATACAGACACTGGGCAGCGCCTTGCCGGCCACGACCGCGACCGCCGCTGCGGAACATCCGGCATAGCCGCACCCACCACAGTTGGCGCCGGCAAAGCATCCCTCTACCTTCTCGATGCGTGGATCTTCATATACGTAAAAAATTCGTGAAGCAGCTCCCAGCACGATTCCGCAGACTGCTCCCAATACCAACATAAAAATTGTTCCTTCAATCATGGCCACTCCCTGATGATTCAGATCCGGTTGCACTGTTGCACAATTTTTATCCGGTCACAGCATAACCCGGTTCCATTGCACAACCCGCCATTATTTCACTAAAAGGGGCTACGTTATCACCTTAATCTTTTTATTTCAAGTTTAATGAAACGAATTTTTAAAATTTTATATCTCTTATTAAGACGGGGGGTTCGGTATGATCGGGAAGAAAAAAGATCCGTGTATTTTTCTCCTTTCTAATTGGGAATGACGAGGGGAAATCCCTTGTGGTAATGGATTTCCACCGCGATGTCATAGACATCTTTGATGATATCCGCTGTCACTTCCTGTGGAGCGACGGCAGCGTGTATCCCTCCGTTTTTCAAAATAGAGGGTCGCGGCCAGGGTTACCCCGACCAGGATTCCAAGCTCCTTCCAGCCGGCCCGGGCTACGTCTCCGAAAGTCCAGAACACCATGGCTGCCAGTTGCACATCATCTGCGAAAAATTGTAAAAACATGGTGCCGGCGGTAAACAAGGCCCCCAGGGCTACTCCCGCCAAAATCATGGCTTCCGGTTTGGCGCTGCGCATGCGGGCCACAGCCACGATGAAAAAAGAGGTCATCATGGAAAAGAAAAAGGCCGTACCCGTGGTGACATAGGGGTTGGAAATAGAGACCGTACCCACCTGGGTGCTGGCCATCGTACCGGAGCCCGGAATCATGACGGAGAAAGCAGCGCCAAAGGCCGCTGCATGGGATATGCCCAAAGTAAAAGGAGAGCCCAGAGGGTTACGTAAAACCGATTGCATCACTGCCCCGCCCACGGAAAGTCCTGCTCCGGCCACAACAGCCGTCAGGACCTGGGGCAGACGGATCTGCCAGACAATGAAAAAAATATCTTTTTGTCAAGAGAAATAATCGTAATGACCAGAACATGTTTAAACGGCAACACCGTATTCTTTTTCGATAAAATTCAGATTCTCGATGGCATTATCATATTTGGTCTTGCCGTAATCGTAATAGTCGAATTTTATTTTTGAGACGTTGAGTTGAATCAGACTCCACAGGAACCAGTAAATATCCGGAAAGGGTTTGAAAAGATCTATAAAGAAAAGGGTCCGGTCAAAATTTTCGCCATTGCAATATTCCGCAACAATGCCTTTTTCCGCTTCACGGGGGGCCAGGATTTCCTGGAACATGTCCGCGATATCATAGTATCTTGGCGCCATTCCGGCATACTCCCAGTCGATGATATACATAGGTGCACCATATCTATCGCGCGCATCGTCGTTGATCAGGATAAAATTGTCGGCCAGCAGGTCATTGTGACAGGGTGTATATTCACTCTCCGGAATGTTAATGATGCTCGATAGCTTGACCAGTCGTTCGATGGTGCCTGAAATATCAAATTCCTCATAGGCGGCATCAAGCTGTTTGAGAATGGCCGACATTTTCATTACTTCCACGAGGGGGTTGAAAATCTGTTTAAGCCGGATTCCGCTCGAATGGATTTTGCGAATCGGTGTAACGATTTTGGGATAGAGCGTTGGGTTCAGAAAATGTTCATTCGTGAGAACGATGGAATCCCCGATAAATTCCACGATGGTCACCCCGAGTTCGGGCATATATTTGATCATATTCGAAGCGACGCCCACCTTAGCCATTTCCTGAATCGTATGCGCCTCGCAGTCACGGTTTATGAACAGATCTGTTTTATCGCCATAAATTCGAACCGTGTAATCTCCCTTTTCCGACTGAATGCGGAACAATTTGTTGGTTATCCCGCCGCTGAGCTGAGTGATGTGAATATCGAGGCCTTTCCAATCCGGTAAAAGTCGGTGGCATACCTCCGCTGTGAATTCCTGGTTCAAAAGCCCTGTTGTGTCGGACATGTCGATTTCCTCTTTTCGGTCTGAAACGGTTAGCACAGTCAGTTGCCGTTGGAACGCGGGTCGCGATCAGTCTGCCGATTCTATCAGCTTATATTTGATGTGGCCGCAAAAAGGCACAAAAAGCACAAAAATAAAATTTTACACTTAATAATTTCAATAGGCTATAAGATCAAAATTCGAGAATTTTGACTTTTTACGAGATTGTCATATTTAATGCCGCAAATTTAACCCCAAAAAAATATAACGATGGTAACTACTGAGTCAACCTCTTTTTTTGCCAAGAGG
Source organism: Deltaproteobacteria bacterium (assembly GCA_024277475.1). The sequence goes on along the minus strand of JAJRVC010000246.1, from coordinate 3,598 downwards.
ATAGCGCTGCATTGGGGTGATGAAAAGTTACTTTCAAATAGACTCATATGAAACATTATTTATTACAAAAATGATTTTTTCTGATTAAACCGGTACTGTTGGGCCGCCACCCGAGCTCATCCCTATGGCGAACTGCCGGCTCTGGACACAAAAAACTTGACAGCCCCCTATTCAGGGATGTAAGTAAACAGTATCTGTATAAACATCTATAGTTTTATGCCGTTCAAACTGGGCATTTGGTTGGCAATTAACCCATAACCATGAAAGGAGCAGGTAAAATGAAAAGACGCGATTTTCTCAAAAAAGCAGGGGTGGGAGCAGCAGCTGCAGTGGCGGCTACAACAGTAAACGCGCCTTTTGTACATGCGGCCAAAAAAACGACCATCAAATGGAGAATGCAGACGTACGCCGGTCCAGCCTTATCTGCACATGTCTGCAAACCGGCAATCGATGCGTTTAACAAGGTTGCCAATGGCGAGATGGTGATCGAATTGTACAATTCTGATCAACTGGTGCCCACAGGTGAGCTGTTTAGAGCCATGCAGAAGGGGACAATCGACGCCGTTCAGAGTGATGATGACTCCATTGCGGCACCTGTCGATGTTTCTGTGTTTGGCGCTTACTTCCCCTTTGCGTCACGCTACTCACTGGATGTTCCCGTGCTGTGGAACTGGTATGGGCTGAATGAAATTTGGGAGGAAGCCTTCTCTGAAGTGAAAGGCGTCACCTGGCTGAGTGTCGGGGCCTGGGATCCGTGCAATTTTGCGACCACCAAGCCGATCCGGCACCTTGAAGATCTCAAGGGGCTGAGAGTGTTCAGTTTTCCCACCGGCGGCCGATTCATGCAGCAATTCGGCGTAGTGCCGATGTCCCTGCCTTGGGAGGACATTGAGATGGCCGTTCAAACAGGTGAACTGGACGGCGTTGCCTGGTCCGGTATCACCGAGGATTATACGGTCGGATGGGCGGATGTCACCAAATATTATCTGACCAATCCTATATCCGGTGCCTGGGCGGGTTCGTATTATGCGAACTCCGATTCATGGAATGCCTTGCCGGATCGCCTGAAGACGCTGTTCCGCCTTCAAATGGACAGCTCACACTACTACCGGCAACACTGGTACTGGTGGGGTGAAGCGCATTACCGCACCAAGGGCGGGAAATTGGAGCTTACCACGATCCCCGCTGAAGAGTGGAAGGTCGTGGAAGATGCCGCTCTCAAACTCTGGGACGATGTTGCCAAAAAGAGCCCCCGGAGTGCCAAGGTGGTTAAAATACTTAAAGAATATGCCCAAACCATGAAAGACGCAGGTCCCCCTTACCGATACTGATGAATTGGGCATCGAGCGCTTATTTTACATAGCTTAAGCGATTCAGGGTTCAACGTTCCGGGGTAAACAACAATATCAAAGGGATTCTGTCTTTATCGTGCTTATAAAGTTATTGCACCCGATGGGGCATGGTGGGTATTCCCAATCTTAATCAGTTATGGTGAGAAGTCTCCATCAGTTGTAGCCTTTGGATCCTGAACCCTGATTTATTTTGAGTAAAGGTATCAAAGGAAAGGGGCTAAAATGCCTAAAGTAGTAAAAGCTTTCGTGCGATATGTTGAAGCAACGAACAAAGCGGTCGGCAGATTTTCAATGTACCTGGTTTTCGCTATGATGGGAATTTTGCTGTATGAGTCTGTATCCAGAACCATCTTTAACCAACCCCACATATGGGCCGTGGAGATGGCGCAGTTCCTGATGGCCGCTTATTACCTGCTTGGCGGTGGGTATTCCATGATTCTCAAAGGGCATGTTAGAATGGATCTTCTCTATGGCCGCTGGTCTGCGCAGAGACAGGCTTTGGCCGACGTTTTAACCGCGCCCTTCCTTATCTTCTACTTAGTGGTTCTACTTATCGGCGCCTATTCCAGCATTGAATATGCCGTAGTGTACGGGCAAAGAAATCGATCCGCGTGGGCACCACTTATGGCTCCCATCAAGATCATTATGGGAACTGGAATCCTGTTGATGCTGTTGCAGACAATTGCGGCATGGTTCAGAGACTTGGCGAAGGCCAGGGGAGGAGAAGATATACAATGAGTCATGAACTTATTGCTGTGATGATATTCACCTCGATGATGCTCATGCTCCTGACCGGGCAACGTGTTTTTGGCGCAATCGGAGGTGTCGCTACGTTTTTTGCTCTGAGCCTGTGGGGCAAAGGTGGCGCAGAAATGCCGTTTAACGCAAGCTTTGCGTTGCTGAACTGGTACCCGCTTCTGACCCTGCCATTGTTTATCTACATGGGGTATATGTTTTCCGAGTCAGGCATAGCGAGTGACCTTTATAAAATGTTCCATGTCTGGATGGGCCCGGTCCATGGTGGTTTAGCCATCGGAACCATGGGCCTGATGGTCGCCGTATCGGCGATGAACGGATTGAGCGTCGCCGGCATGGCGATTGGTGCCAGTATTGCCATGCCGGAAATGCTTAAACGAAAATATGACAAGGTCATGGTCACCGGAGTCATCCAGGCTGGCAGTTCCCTGGGCATCATGGTCCCGCCCAGCGTGGTCCTTGTTCTTTATGGAATGATTGCCAGGCAGTCGGTCGGACAGTTATGGCTGGCCGGTGTTTTTCCCGGCTTGCTGTTGGCAAGTTTGTTTGTCGCATATATAGCTGTTAGGTGCAGACTGCAGCCGCACATGGGACCAACGTTATCCCTGGAAGAGCGGCAGCAGATAAGCTGGGGGCAGCGGTTGCGGCTGCTCAGGGCCGGGATTATTCCTATCGTCATTATTTTTTCCATGACAGGCCTGTTTCTGATGGGCATCACCAGTCTGGTCGAGTGTTCAGCAGCCGGTGCGGCGGCAACGACCCTTGCCGCTCTCGTGAAAGGCCGGCTAACCCGGCGGGTATTGGATGAGACGTTAAAGAATACGCTGAGCGTCAGTTGTATGTTCATGTGGGTGATTCTGGCAGCCCTTTGCTTTGGCGCCGTTTTTGACGGTCTTGGCGCCGTGCATGCGATAAAGTCTCTATTTATCGAAAGGTGGGGCCTCAGTCCGTTTGGGATACTCGTGATGATGCAGTTGTCCTACATCCTGATGGGCATGTTTCTGGATGATACGGCTATGCTGATCATTGTTGCGCCTCTTTATGTCCCCCTGGTCATCAGTCTGGGTTATAACCCGATCTGGTATGGTGTTCTCTATACGATTACCTGCCAGATCGCATACATGACGCCTCCTTTTGGCTATAACCTGTTTCTGATGAAGGCCATGGCGCCTCCGGAAGTAACACTGGCGGATATCTACCGTTCGATTGTACCTTTTGTACTGGTTATGATGTTAGGTTTAGTCATTGTCATGCTGTTTCCCGGGATTGCCCTGTGGTTGCCGAATTTATATTTCGGAAGATAAGGCCCCCGGATAATAGATAGTGCCCATCCACGAAGCCTTTTTTAACCATGGGCACTGGCGTAAGTTTCCAATTCAGAAATGAGCAATTTTTTCTCTGAGCAAGGCTGCACAAGGGTTTACGTTGAGACGTACTTTTCGTACTTCGCAGACGTAAACCCGCGGAGAACGCCGCTCAGAGGAAAAAGG
>JAJRVC010000245.1 GCA_024277475.1 Deltaproteobacteria bacterium | reverse complement strand
GTAAACCGCCACGGTCTGGTCACCATCCATAAGGTAATATTCCGGAATTTGACTGCCAACCTGCTTAAAAATGCGTTGGCTGCTTGCGTTATAGCGGTAAGTCACCAAATCCCCATTGCGGGTAAGCAGGCTTACGGGCAAATTGCGGTGGTCATAAGTTACGGCGCTGATGGCGGGCTGGCCGTTTTCCAGCATCTCCACCACATTGCCGTTGCCGTCGTAGCTGAATTGCGTATCCTCTGCGTCCCAGTCTTCCGAGGTCGGCGCAATGGCATCCGTTATTGAAGACAGCCTGTTGCTCCCCGCTGTGTAACTGTAGCTCAACTGGTCAATCACACTGTTGTCTTCTTTGTAGCGGGCGAGGGAGAAGATATTGCCGTTGGCGTCATATTGGAACTGCGTGTCTTCTGCATCCAGTCTGCGGCAGTGGTGGCATTCGAAGAGTCATCGCTTCAAAACTCTATAACCTTTCGAAAAGTCGTTTATACCTCAAAATCCACTTCTCTTTGTCTGCAAAACGATCTAACAGAATTAGTAAGATAAGCATCAATGTAAAAAAAGCAATACTTATATAATATTTGGCTAGTAGCTTTATATTATTAATATAACTTATTTGAGGAAATTTAGAATTATAATAAACAACCACATTCTTGCCCTGGATATGTTCATCAAATAGTTTACGAAAAACCCTTATGTTGTTATGAAATAACTCATTATTCACTTTGTATTCATAATCAATCATAATACTGTTTTTCTTTAATTCCTTTACTTCTAATATCCGTCCCTCTTGTTGTTTAAAGTCAAAAAAGTTAAATATCCCATTATATAAACATAGCATTATAAATGAATAACCAAGGGCCAAAGTAGCTAAGGTATATCCTAAAACAAACATCACTCTTATATACGTTTTCATACCTATTACCATGTTTATAAAGTTGCATTTAACTTAAACGTTCTATAAAGAAAAAACGACTATCCCGACTATTTGGTCAGCCGGGATAGTGCTTCTAAAAGTTCAATACTTCCCAACCCAACTTTAATCATCCTTATCTTTATCTTCTTTTTTCTGAGATTGACTTGCATTTAAGGCAGCATCAGTCATAACAGTAGTCATAACTTTAACTTGTAGAACAGTATTAGCAGTGTTTTTTCCAGCCTGCCCCATTCCCTGCACAATCTTACCTACCGCGGTATTTATAGCACTTTGACTCGCGCCCATCTTATTTAAAGTCTGAGCTGTTGTATTGATATTTTGCGACATAGTAGCCTGAACAGTTTTAGTTGTTTTTGCAGCAGCACTTAATACTTTGCCAACCCCAACACCTACCCCAGCAGATACACCGCCTAAGACAGCGCCAGTTTTAGCTTTTTCAATAGTTTGATTTAAGCTAACATTCTCAGCTGCTTGGGATAAGTTCTGCCCTTCACCAATGTTGTAGACAATTTGTCCCGCTACATCGCCCGTTGCACCTCCTAAAGCACCACCAGCTACTCCTGCTAATCCCATAACGACTAAGCTTCCCCCACCCGTGGCCGCAGCCAAATCAATCACAGCACCCGTAACAAGTCCTGCTGTGCCGCCTTCAACGGCTCTGGAGAGTACATCGCCATTATTTACATAAGCATTTACAGCCCCAGCGATGGTGCTAACAATTAATCCTGAAATCGTACCAATAATCTGGCCATCAGGATCATAAAGAACCACCGGGCTGTTGGCAGCGTAAGTGTATGGGCTGAGGGATGGGTATTTATCCCACAGCGGATCCACACTCCACCACCGGCCGCCGGGAGCCCAGTAATAGCGTGCGCCAAAGTAATCCAGCCCTGTCTCGCTATCTCGTTCTTTTCCGGTAAACAATTCCTTAGTGCGCACACCACTCAGGTAATCTCTCCCCGGCATCAGCAACCCCAATGGGTAATAATCATGCGCCTCCACAACCGTGCCGGAGGAGTTTACCACCGCGCGGGTGCTACCAAGATAATCCTTCAGGTAGTAAAACTTACTCCCGGCGGCATCGCGCCTGCCCACCACACCGTTAGCTAAAATATTCCAATACTCCACCACTCCATCCTTTACCACCGCCACGGTCTGATCGCCATCCATAATGTAATATTCCGGCGTCTGGCTGCCAACCTGCTTAAAGATGCGCTGACTACCAACGTTGTAGCGGTAGGTCACCACGTCGCCGTTGCGGGTTATCAGGCTTACCGGCAGGTTGCGGTGGTCATAAGTTATGGCGCTAATGGCGGGCTGACCATTCTCCAGCATCTCCACTACGTTGCCATTCCCGTCATAGCTAAACTGCGTATCCTCCGCATCCCAATCCTCCGGGGTGGTGGCCACCGCATCGGCTACAGCTTGCAGGCGGTTGGTGCCGGGGGTATAGCTGTAGCTCAACTGGTCAATCACGCTGTTGTCTTCTTTAGACCGGATAAAAAAATGTTTCCCAAAAAGAATAGAGCAGCAAAAATTACTGTAAATCTATTTTTATCGTAATGCCCGATATACGGAACATTTCTACCAACATTTCTATCCCAGAGCCCTCCCAGCCTTTAATTGTGCCCCAATAATCATCAAACTCTATTACACCTTTCAAATTGCTACTCAAGAATAATTCTGAATCAGAATAAGCAGCTAAAACGATAATAGGAACATCTTTTAAAAAGGGAGAAGTTACTTTTGATTGTTTTTGTTGTTCATTCCGGGATACATATTGGGAAACCGGAAGATAAAAATTCCTAAAAACTTTCTCACCCGGCTTAATGATTTGAAACTTTCTTATCATTCCCATTTTTGCTAACATTGATCCCCCAAGATCGAGAACAATCTCCAAATTGTCATTCACAAAAAGTTTAAATGGAGATGGTTTTCCCGGTATTTCCCAATCGGGAATAACAATGGGCTTTCTACGATTATTGATTATCGTTACTTCCAATTGGATAGTATCTTCTAAAGTCACTTCACCTGGATTTTTTAAATGGATATTAAATACCACTTCATCTTTGTTCAGACGTAATTCTTGTTTTCCCAATATACCTTGAGAAATAATGAGAAGAGTCATGCTAACGACAATTATCATTTTCCGTATCATATTTCACCTTTATTTAAAATTGATTTTCTTTCTCTGTCCCTGGGGAATGGGCAAAAAAGTTTTTCCTTGAATAACCCACATACGATGTCTTCGGATAGCATCCCAATGAGCACCTTGATAAGGCTTTGTACCAAAAATCTTAGCAGCTTCAGGCCCGACCCCGTAAATTCTTCCCCGTTGAGTTCTGGAGTAATTCTCCGCAAGTTCGTGAAAAACGATGTTTTCTAAAAGAATCTCTAAACCTGTTTCCGCTTCAAGCCACTGAACATTAGTCCCTACTACCACACGGCCACCTGCTCCTGCTGGAAGTTCTCCAGCCTTACTCCACGGATTACGCGGGGTTTCCGATTCATTAATTACACCCAACCCCGCAGTTTCTTCCGAAGTAACCGGTCGTAACTCTAATTGAAAATTTTTCTTTGAAGTGATTAGTTGAGCTAACAGCTTCAGGCCTTCGCTACTGGAAAGATCTAAATTGCTCAGATCAAGATTAACCACTCCATTTTGTACAGAGTAACGTTTTGAAAATTCAGTGGCACTCAATCCTGATAGGTATTGAAGCACGTTGGCAACTGTAGTGCTATCTCCGGAAACTGAAAGGATTCTACCATCCGGATCGATAAAAAAGATAGGATTGTTTGCAGCATAAATGTAAGAACTGAAGGAAGGATATTTCTCGTAGAGTGGATCCACACTCCACCACCGGCCGCCGGCTGCCCAGTAATACCGCGCCCCAAAATAGTCCAGCCCTGTCTCGCTATCCCGCTCCTTCCCCGTAAACTTCTCCCTGGTCTCGCTGCCGCTCTGGTAAATGCGCCCGGGCATTAATAAGCCAAAGGGGTAATAATCCACCGCCTCTTTCATAGTGCATGCGCCATCCACCACCGCACGGGTGCTGCCCAGGTGGTCTTTTAGGTAGTAGAGTTTCTCGCCACTGGCATCCCGCCTGCCCACCACGCCATTCGCTAAAATATTCCAATACTTCACCGCACCGTTTTCAAAGACCGCTACGGTCTGGTCGCCGTCTAAAATATAGTGCTCTGCGGTTTGACTGCCAACTTGCTTAAAGATGCGCTGCCCACTGGCGTTGTAACGGTAGGTCACCACGTCGCCGTTGCGGGTTATCAGGCTCACCGGCAAATTGCGGTGGTCATAGGTTATAGAGCTAATGGCTGGCTGGCCATTCTCCAGCATCTCAATCACGTTGCCGTTGCCGTCGTACGCAAACGTGCTGCTTTCCGCATCCCAGTCTTCATTCGTCACACCCACGGCATCGGTTACGCTCTGTAATTTGTTCGTGCCGGCAATGTAGGCGTAAGTGAGGTTATCTATCGTGGTGTTATCCTCTTTCTTGCGCACCAGCTCCAGGATATTGCCATTGCCGTCATATTGGAGCCCGCTCACGTCAAAGCGAGCCGGGTTTTGCCAACTGCCGGAGTAATATTGGTAATCCGCACTGAGCAGCCGGTTGGCGTTGTCGTAGCTGTAGGCATACTTGTAACGCTGCTCCATGGGCGAACCGCTGTTGCGGTATTCCGATTCCTGGATATTCCCATTGGCAAAATAAGTATAGCTGGCATTAAAAGGCAAGGAAGCGCTGCCCACGTTGCCAATATCTGTCAGCCATTCCCGCAGGTTGTATTGGTAGGGCAACTCCACGGTAAACCCGCCGCCGGGCTGCTCCCCATAGCGCAGGGTATCCACCGCCCCGACCGGGTTGTAGGTATATTCTACATCCGCCTGCGCCGGTTTGTTCCCGTCGGTGGAGGTATAGACCTTTACCAACTGCCCCAACCGGTCGTATTCGTAAAAGTGGTAAAAGTTTTCCGCACCCACCTGAACCGTCGTTTTGGTAAGGGCGTTCTGGGAGTTGTATTCGTAGCTATAAGTAATTTGTGGCAGCCCGTCGCGAAAAACCCACTTCTTCTCCACCCTGCCGCGGTAGTCGTAGCTGTAGAGTTCCAGTTGCCACTTTTTGCCGCTTTGCGGGGCGTTCTGCAGGGCGGTGTCAATGGCGGCGGTGAAGCGGCTGCCGCCCTGGGCGTGGAAGCCGGGTTTCAGGGTAATCTTCTGCCCGGCTTTCAGGGTCACATTGCCGTTGGGGGCGGTTGTCTCAAAGGGATTGCCGGTGGTGAGGGTGTTCCGGGCGGTAAAGGTCGCAGCGCTGCCGTATTGCCCGGTGAGGGTGTCGTTATCCGCTATACCGCCTGCGCCGCTGCGGAAACCGTTGGCTGTTATTCTGCCCTTCAGGTTGCGCATCTGCCCCGTCACGCCGGTAATGTCGTATTGGTTCCAGGGATAGGCGGCGGGATCGGGCGTCTTATCATAACGGTTCACGCTGATCCAGTTGGCGGTGTCGCCTTCAAAAGTGTAGGTGGAGTCTCCCCGCAGGGCGGCAAAGGCGGCGCTGTCCGTCCCGGCGGCAATGCCGGCAACTGTGGGCCGGTTCAGCCCGTCGTAGCCGGTAAAAAGCACTTTAGCGGCGGCGCGCAGGTTGGCGTCCTGGCTAAAGCGCAGGTTACCGTTGGGATCGTAATGGTATTCGACAACGCCGGCGTCGGGGGATTCCCGGCGCAGCAGTTCCCCAAAACTGTTATAGCGGTAGCGCACCTCGTCGCCTTCCGGTTTTTCCACCCGCACCTGCTGGTAGAGGGCGTTGTAGTAGTAGTTGGTCACTAAATTCAGCCCGCCGGGATCGACAATCTCCTGGCGCAGGTTGCCCACCGCATCGCTGTAGGAGAGCTTGATGCGCCCCAGCTCATCGATGGTGGTATCCACCTCAAAAAAAGTGCCCGCCGGAATTTCGTTGAGAAAATGGTCGGCATTAGAAACCGGAGAATAGGCAGCGCCCAGGGTGTTGGTGTAGCCATAGCCCTTGCGGGTGGTGTTGCCATCGGCAAAGGTGGTGCGGGTAAGGCGGTTGAGGAAGTCGTAGTCGTTATAGGTGGTATGCCCGTTGGCATTGCGCACGCTGTCCACCTGATCGGCGTAAGTGTAGCCGGTGAGGGCAGCGTAGTAGTTGGCATCGTCGTAATAGGCGCGGGTTTCGGTGATGCGACCAAGCCCGTCGTAGAGGGATTCGGATTTGGAGTTGATGATGGTAACGGAATCCGGCATTGCCTGTTTGTTAAACGCAATCAATCGGTTTGTGCTGTCGTGATATTCCATTTTTAAGGTATATCCCGGGTCTATCCATTTGCTGAAGGTTGCGGTAATTTCCAGTTTTGGCGCAAAATCTCCTTCATAGGAAAACTCAAAATAATCGTTTTCGTTTCCCGGGTTTGTGGGAATGGTCTGATACGGATATAAACACAAGCCGTTATCGCGTTCGTTGATGTTGTAATAGTTTTCAAACCAACTGCTGATATCGATCCGGTTCCATCCCGGTTGGATACCAAGATCGTTTGTGGTGGAAGTGCCGTAAGCGCCAATGGCAGGGCTTCCCTGGGAATTATTATAATTTTCATCCCACTGATCCTGTACGGAGGCTAACCGTAAGATATACCCATTTGAAAGATTACCGACCGTGTTACAATAGACCCATAATTTGGCACTCACAACATTGGTGATATTCAGACTATCCAGGTCGGAAAATTTCATGTAAGCTCTCTCATCAAAAGAGCCTCTTACCGGATCATAACTTCTACCCACCTGAAAGTTGGAAGAAGTGATATAGGCAAAATGGTACCATACATCGTTATCTTCATTATGTCTTGATTTTAACAAGAGTTTGGTGGAGTAGTTTTCGGTGGTATTCTCGGCCGTCAATTGACGGCCTTGAAAGTCATAGGGATAAACGATTTTAGTGATGCGGTTCAGCTTATCGCCCCGGTATTCATAAAAAATGTTGTTGGCGTCTATGCTATAAAGGGGAACGCCGTAGGCATCCACCAGGGAGATAATGTTTAAATACTCGGAAGAATTGTCGGGATCCGGGTAAACCCTTGTTTCCGGCGGTACATTGGGATTATACACCCGGGAAAAGAGCGTGTCGAATGCCTGTCCGCCATTCTGAACCACCTTTCCTTGTATATTATAAATGTCTGTAAAATACTGAACCCGGTTTCCGTTGTTATCCGTTACCTGATACAAATTGCCGCCGGCAAGAACATTATAGAGAAAGGATTGCTGTTTCCCCGCGATCCCCTGTGAAAAGTTCTTCTGGAGGGTGGATTTAAGCTGACCGGGTGCGCCGGCAAAAGGCGATTTATAACCGCTATATGTCGTGTAAAGCAGCGTATCCGCCCCGTTGTTTATCAGCACTTCCAGGCGAATCATAGTCTCTTCCAATTGCGGATAGTACTGATCCCTCCGGATTTTATAGGCAAAAGTGGTAGAATCGTCATCCGGCGGGATGGTAAAACGCACCCCGTAAAAGGGGCTATTTTCCGGATCGTTCTTCCAGGCATTGTATTGGGATGTTAAATCAATCTCATACCATCCTTCGGAATCCACGTTTACGGTCGTCAATGGAACGGAGGATACACTGATCATGGGATACTCCGGATCATAGGGATCCCAGGGGGTTGTAATTTCATATATTTCCGTTAAGCGTGTATTTTCCGAATTTAGCACATAATAAACATAAAATTTCAATTTTACACTGCTTATATTTTCCAAAGAAGTCAGCGTATCCGGAAAACTGTTTTCAAAACCGATGTGGGGCTGATGATATATTTCCCCTTCAGAGGCTGTGTAGGTTTGTGAGGGAGAAGAGGGGGTGAGATTCTGGTAGGAGACCAGCAACTCACCGGTTTGATAATAGAATGTATCCGAATATGCCTTAAAAAGAGAGTCCGCTCCCAGATACCAGACCGTGGTAAGGTATTTGAATTCCGACTTTTCTCTATCGGAGTAATAAGAGTTTACAGCTAAAATCAGGGTATCGTTCAGGGCTTGGCTATCCGGATGTATCCATGTTTCCTGTGTCAGATTATTTTCATAAAAAGTATTCATTGTAATGGATGCCGAATCATTTAAAGGGATGTAATCGGTCAAAAACTCCGTAACCGTCAATCTACCGAAGGGGTCTGTTACTTCAATCCGGCTAAAATTCATACTGTCTTGCGCCATGGTGTAGCTCCAGGTGCTGATCCCCGAAAGCAAACCATTGACCTCCCTCTTCTCACGAACCTTCCGGAAATGATAATCCGTTGACGGATATGCAGGTTCTCTATTGTAAACATAGCCGACAGTATCAAAGGGGGTTGAGGAAAGGCCATCATAATTTTTGACCGATTTGAGCAGTATTTTCCGACCAACGTCCGGGGAATAGTAGCTCCTGTTTTTATAAGGCGCCTGCCGGTAGGTAAATTTAGTTCTTTTCCTGGCTTCCCAATTATTGTTTTCATACGCAAACAAAGTATTTTCACTGTAATAAATATCTTCATATTCTAACCCCTGGTCGCCGCTCCAGGATGGCATTGAGTGGGCATTATAATTAAACCAGTCAAAGTTGAACCGATCCCGTCGAATTGGGATCGCGCCGTTATAGACCGTTCGTTGGTAAACTATGTTTGTAAAATATGGATCTCTACCAATTCCGCCAACACCCAGACTATCACATAAATAGGGGGAGGAATCGAGATACATGTTGTACGGTTTACCGTCCGGTCCGGTATTATCCAAAAACTTTAGGTAAACATCTTCCAATGTTGAAGCGGTTCCGGTATAGCATTTGGTTCCATCGTTCGGAGGAAGGGGGTTGGCATCTTCCCAATACACAAAGGTTGACTTCTTTCCTTCGGGATATTGAATTTCACTGATCCGCCGAAACGGGATATGAAATTTGTTAGGACTGTTGTACTCTCCATTAACCAACTGCACGGCATCCGGATTTTGATGATACCCTTTGCGATAATAAGTTTGATAATGAAAATTATACCATCGTCCCTTCGGATCTTTAAGAGCAGCTACATACCCTAGCGCCCCCCTATTCTGGTTGCGAGTCCGATTGGATTGGCTCTCTGTAGCCCAATCATCAGGACTCATCAACGGAAAATCCAAAGGTCCCCCGTCAAAATCTTCCAGAGACAGTGTATATTCCCTTCATTGATAGGAAATAATGATTCCCGATAAAGTTTGGGTCAATTCATCAAACACATATTTAAAATTAATCACATCATCGGGAGAACTTCCTAGTGCATAGATGCTTTTCACCAGGGGACGTCCTAAAGCTTTATATTCAGTTCCGATGACATCATCAATTTGGGAAAAAATATCTTCATGATACCAAATAGAAATGCGATTACCCGTGTTGTCCCTGATTTCAGTCGGATAGAATTGTTGCAACCGGATTCCGTAATTGGGAATTTGATACAAATAGAGGTCTGCTCTTCTCTCACTATATGTAATAGAAGTTCCATCACCCCGGTATAAATAAAGAATCCGGTTATAGTCACCTCGATATAATGAATCATAACCGGTTAATTGCGTCTGAACCGGTGCATACCGCACATAAGCTTTTTCGTAGGTGTCAATTGCATCAGGGATATAGACGCCGCTGAACCCAACATTAAAATTGGCGCCTAAGGTGGAATCTTTGTTTGCCAACGTTAACAAACTGCCGTCTCCCATCAGCAGGTTGATCTTGTTCACTTTAAGATGCGATAGTACTCCTCTGTTCTGATCGGTGAAATGATAGCCATTGGACAACAACGAGACCCAACCTTTTTCGGAAAGGTAGGTTCCTATGTTCTCCGTCCCACAAGGAATATTATCCTGAACAGTGCTACTTAGCCAGGTGGTTTCAAAATTAAGGGTTTGTATGGCAATGCCATTCAGGCTTAATACCCATCCGGGGCCATTAAAATTTATGATTGTCTTATCCAGTACAGATTTATTTTTTACAAACATGCTATAACTCATTGACCCATTATAGTTCAAAGAGAGATTTGCATTAAATCCGTTTTTTCCTTTCAGTGTGAATAAAGGAATGGAAAAATTCAGGTTTCCATTGAATTCAGAAATCGTTTCATTAAGATCGCTCATACGAGCAGTTGATTTATAAAAACCGCGTTCATTGTAGAGATCAGAATGGGAAAGCGGTATGGTTACCTCGGTCATTTGCGCCCATAGGCCGCCAATCAATAAAGAAACCATGAGTACTATATATTTCATCTGCACTTCCTCCGGTTAACAGGGTACACCTTGCTGGTAAATCGTTTCAATGGGTTGCCAGGGATTCCACCCGCCGCTTCAGCGCCTTATTCTCCTTCTTCAGCTCGATCATATACAACGTCAGCTCCTCAATCTTTTGCAGCAGTTTGGCTTGCATCTCGCCTAAACTCACTCCGTTAGCGGAGACCTCCTCGGCGGAGGGGATATCCGGCAGGTGTTTGTTCTGTCGGATGTGTTGTTCCACTTCCTCCAGCGGTGGTAGACGGTAGTCGTCTTCAAATACAAAATCCGACCAGCCGGTTTCCACCACCACTTCTTTGGCGCGCACCGAGCCGTTGACCGCCAGTTTGTAGCTGCCGGGATTGACGGCGCCGATGCCCACGCTGCCGCCGGAGGGGTTTAGTAGTATGTTATTTGGAGAGGAAGCCTCATTATTCCAGGCTTGCAATTGGGTATACGTGCTATACACGCTTACACGAAAATCGGATAATGCGGAAAACAATTTCAAAACTTCATTGTTCCCACTTAAAGTGGAGACAGTTAGCGGACTCCCAGGATTATTGGTGCCAATTCCCACCTTACCATTGGTTCCCACATGGAAACGGCTGCCGCTAATATCGATATCGCCGTTGATAGAGAGATTACTTGAGGGGGTCTGTAAACCGATCCCAATTTTAACATTTGATGGGTCGGCATAGAGGATGCTACTACCGTTTGCTATCCAACTGGCTTCGCGTTGTGCGTATAAAGAGTTGTTTACTAATAAAAATATACAAACCTGTACTACAAAGATAAATAATCGGATACGTTTCATGATAAATACCTCCGGAGATTTGGCTTCAGGTTGATCATTGAACCTGGAAACCCAGTTTCTACATTATGCGTTGCGATAGAGACCATTCGCAACGAGAAGATAATGACGATCTTTATTATTCAATCGCCAAACAGACTGCTTGTCGAACGATTAAAAAGAGACATTTGGCGTTAGCGCCGAATAGGGGAGTAAGAGGAGTGAGATGAATCCCTCGCCAAACGATCTTCAGTCTAACAGCCTACCGCCTACCCTGCATGAGCATCCGGCTTTATACTGGTTCACTGTTCATGTGAGCAAGGATTTGCAAAAAATTTCAGAAGATTGCATGTTATAGTCGGGGGGGGGGGGGAATCTTTAGAAAAAATTTAAGCCAATCGACAAAATCTCCGGGCCGCTCAGTTCGTAGATTGCCCCGATATGATTGTCGCTGGATAATAGCAGCGCGGCCGCTTCGGCGACATTGTCCCGGTTTACCAGGCTACATTTTGCTTCGGAATGGTAGGGGAGAGTAACGACTCCGGTAGTAACGATTCCGGATGTTGACTCAGAAAAGGCTCTTGCACAAAGCGGTATTTGAGAGCAACATTTTTTTACCGCAATGAGCACCTCGGCCGGCCGGGGCGCCGTTGGGGCGATTTCTTGGCCTTCACAGCGGTATAACGTCTCGCGTATCAGGCGACCGAGGGCACCGAGCATTGAACTTGATAAACACGCCAACCCCAAAATTGCTATAAGCCTTTAAAAAACAATTCCAACCGCCC
>JAJRVC010000244.1 GCA_024277475.1 Deltaproteobacteria bacterium | reverse complement strand
CAGCACATTTGAAAGATAGCCCCTTTGAACCATGAAGTTTATGTAGCTCAAGGCACTGGCCATTCCACGATCCTTGAAAGAGGCGCTGGGGTTCTGTCCGTCATTTTTAAACAAAAAGCGCACACCGATCTTTTTCTGTAAAGCCAAATTGGCTTCCACCATCGGCGTGTGACCTTCCCCCAGATAAACAACAGCCTTAAGGGGGATAACGGGTCCAATAAATTCATGATATCGGTAGATGCCTTTTAGCGCGGGATTGTTGAGCATCCTTCGATAGTCAAATATGCGCTGCCAGAGTGTGCCTGAAATATCCCTTAAGCGAGAAAAATTTTGATCGTAAATGAGCAAAACCTGTCCGCATTGCGGACATATGTACACCAGCTTGTCAATACCGAATTCACGTTTACAGCCCAGGCAACGATAAATCAGCTTCCCTTCGTGAGACGGATTTAAATGAGGACGAATATCTGTGGGGAAATCATGCGGTTTCATGGCGCTATTTTTACCATGCCACCCATATAAGGTCTTAACAATTCGGGTATGATTACCGATCCATCAATTTGTTGAAAATTTTCGAGTATGGCGGCCACCGTCCTTCCCACGGCCAGTCCGGACCCGTTCAAAGTGTGAACAAGCTGGGTGCCTTTTTGCCCTTTTCGTTTGAAACGGAGATTTGCACGCCTGGCCTGGAAGTCCTCAAAATTGCTGCAGGATGATATTTCCCGGTAGACATTTTGAGCCGGCATCCATACTTCAATATCGTAAGTTTTGGCTGCTGAAAAACCTAGATCGCCGGTACACAGCTCAACCACCTGATAGGGGATTTCCAGCTTTTTCAGAATCGATTCGGCATTTTTCAGCAAGCTTTCCAGCTCATCGTATGATGTTTCAGGCCTGCTGAATTTAACCAATTCTACTTTATTGAACTGATGCTGGCGGATTAACCCCCGGGTATCCTTGCCATAGGAACCGGCCTCCGATCTAAAGCACGGCGTGTAAGCCGCATAACAAATCGGCAGAAGATCTTCATCCAGGATTTCCCCCTGATGAATATTGGTGAGCGGAACCTCAGCCGTCGGTATTAAAAAATAGTCCCAGCCGGACAATTTAAACAGGTCTTCTTCAAATTTCGGCAATTGTCCGGTGTTTGTCATGGACTGCCGGTTGACGATAAAGGGGGGGAGTACTTCCTGATAGCCATGCTCATTGGTGTGGGTATCCAGCATGAAATTGATTAAGGCCCGTTCCAGTCGAGCGCCGGCACCAAAATATAGCGGAAAGCGTGCACCGGTAATCTTTGAAGCCCGATCCAGATCAAGTATTTTAAGACGGCTGCCGATTTCCCAGTGGGGCTGAGGATCAGACGCGAATTGCGGCGGTTTGCCAACCTTTCTAATCACCGGGTTATCCGTTTCATCGGCTCCAACGGGAACCGATGAATGCGCAATGTTCGGCAGCCCTAGAAGGAAGGCATTAATAGTTTCCTGGTTTTTGGACAATTTTTTATCCAGTTCCTTGATTTTTGATGATACCCCCCGCATTTCAAGCACAATGGTTTCGGTATCGTCACCGGCCTTTTTCATTGCAGCGATCCGGTCGGAAACTACATTGCGCTGATGCCGCAGCGATTCAATTTCCTGCAAAATGTCCCGGCGTTCGTCATCGCATTTTTTAAAGGTATCAAGTTTAGCATAATGGCCGCGTGCCTCCATTGCTGCCTGAACCGTAGATAAATTTTCCCTCACAAACTTGATTTCCAGCATATATATCCTTATATTAATAGGTTTAAATCTATCATAGTTGATTGGGAACTTTAAAATATGCCGCAATTAACACGGGCGTATCATTTAGTCAACGGTAATTGCACGGTAGCCATGTTTCAACCCGTGTTTTAAAATTCACTCAAACTGTGCTAGGGAGAAACCCTATGGAAGAAATTGGTGCCGCAAAAGTTCAGATTCGAGAAGACATTGCCAAAACAATTTCCGCACTTGCTGAAAGTGACATTGCTAAAAAAGTAAGAGCAATCGAAGACCGGCTTTTTGAATTTGCAAACTTTCTAGAAGCAAAAATTGCTCTTTTTTATGTCAGCGGTGATAATGAAGTTCAAACCAAGAATATAATAAAAAGAGCTTACAGCTACAACAAAATAGTCGTTTTGCCTGTGTTCGATCCCAAAATGTTTGAAATGAAGCTGATGAAAGTCGACAAATTTGTGCAAGAATTAAAACCCGGTCCAAGGGGGGTCCTGGAGCCGAATGCCGGGCACTGCAGAATCGTACCCATAGACCGTATCGACATCGCCATTATACCGGGGCTGGCTTTTGACGAAAAAGGCGGCCGCATTGGATCGGGAAAAGGATATTATGACCGGCTGATTCCCAAACTGGCCATTACCACCCGCAAGGTGGCTCTGACATTGGAGGAGCAAATCGTTCCCCAGGTTCCCATGGAATCTCACGACAAGCATGTGGATATTATCATAACCGATAAACGCATTATTTACAAAATATAAAAAAATGAGTGCCCGGTTCGCCCTTCGGCCGGACACTCGTTTTTTAGGGGTTTAATATTTTTGCAAGTTTCTGCAGGTTTTCTTCTTCCCCGACCGCAATGAGCGTATCACCCGGCAGGATGGCTGTCTCGAAAGAGGGATTGAACAGCATGTTGCCGTCCAGTTTTTTGATCGCAATGATGATCAGATTGAAATTTTGCCTGATACCGGAATCCTTCAGCTGAACATTAACCATTTTTGATAAATTGCTGACGGGGATTTCCTCCATAAGGATATCTTTGCGCTTATGAGCAAAGGCAAGATCTAAAAAACTGGTGACCGTCGGTCTGATAATCCGCTGGGCCATGCTGGCAGCCCCCATTTCATAAGGCGATTCCACGGAATCCGCTCCAGCTGCCTTCAATTTGTACTTTGATGCTTCCTGACTGGCTCTTGCGATGATTTTAAGGTCCGGAGCAAGTTGTCTGGCCGTCAAAACCAAAAATACATTGTCCGTATCGGTTGCCAAAACGGCAACCAGTCCCTCTGCCCTTTGGATGCCGGCTTTGATCAGGCAGACTTCATCTGCCGCATCACCGGATATATATAAAATCCCATCGGTATCCATTACCGGAATCAGAGCAGCATTTTTTTCGATAACCACCACATCATACGGCTTTCTACAAAGATTGCGGCAGAGGACCCGTCCGATACGTCCATATCCGCATACGATATAATGGGCTTTTAGCCGATCAATTTTTTTGTCCAACCTTCGCCTCCCCAATATAATTCGCATTCGTCCTTCAACCATAAACTGTACCACGGCACCTGCAACATACAGCGAAAATCCTACGCCGATAAAGACAACAATTATCGTAAAGACGCGTCCCAGGTCGCCGACCGCATGCACTTCCCGGTAGCCAACCGTAGAAATGGTAATGATCGTCATATACAGGGCGTCTAAAAATCTCCAGCCTTCAATGATCATATAGCCGGCCGTACCTGAAAAAATAATAATTAGCGTTAGTGCGATGGATATGGCGAGGTGTTTGGTACTGTTCATATCACCGTCTGCAAAAGAATGAGCTGCATTTTTATTTACCTTAAACTAACCCGGATAAACCGGAAAAAGGAGCTGAAATTTGAAATGACTAAATTTGTAAGAAATTCCGAGTTGTTTATAATCATGCATTGTGACCGCTCATGGTCGGCGATATTTTTGGCAATGGAATGATCGTCTTTTTAGTTTGTTACGTTATCAACACGGGGGCCAGCCCAAGAATCATATTACTATTTTATTCAAAAAAATCAAAGCCTTTTAATCTACAGATTTCGTGGATTACACGGATTACTCTAATCCCTTAGGAGTGATGCGAAATTTGCAGGGTTTAATTTCCCGCAGCTTGCGACGGGGAGATTAATTTCTTGGCATTCTCAATAGCCATTTGTTTTGTTATAAAACATGAATTTTTTCCGGAACGCGCATCTTGACCGAAGCTTTCTGATTTGATAGGAAAATCAAGCAATGGAAAAAGAATCTATCAAATACGAACGTCAGAGAGAAGAAATGGTGCGCAACCAGATTGAAGCACGGGGGATCAAGGTGCCAAAGGTCCTGACCGCCTTTCGTCGAGTGCCCCGCCATCTTTTTGTAAGCGAGGCCTTAAGAGACCAGGCGTATGGTGATTATCCCCTGCCGATTGGAGAGCAGCAAACCATTTCCCAACCCTATATTGTGGCGGAAATGACCCAGGCTTTAGATCTCGGTGAAGATGACCGGGTTTTAGAAATCGGCACCGGTTCTGGTTATCAAGCTGCCATCCTTGCACAAATCGTTTATCGCGTTTACACAATTGAACGCAAACGCTCGCTTTATTTGCAGGCACGCAATCTTTTTGACAAATTTCACTATCATAATATTGTCATGAAATATGCCGACGGAACCAAGGGATGGCAGGACGAAAGCCCTTTCGATGGGATTATTGTGACTGCCGGTGCTCCACAGATTCCTGATATGCTGATTAACCAGCTGGGAGAAGGCGGACGACTGGTGGTTCCCGTCGGCAACCAGCATACCCAGGAACTTATAAAAATTTTTCGCGACAACCAAGACATCCGGCAGACCAGTCTAGGCGGATGCCGATTTGTCAAACTCGTTGGAGAACATGGATGGAAGGAAGGTTGAATTAAAATACGTATGAAAGAAAAATTCACGGGTACATGGAAAACCGCATTTTTTGAAAGTCCGGGTCCAGTCT
>JAJRVC010000243.1 GCA_024277475.1 Deltaproteobacteria bacterium | reverse complement strand
CAGGAGGCAGCCAAGCGTGTGGCTCGCAACTATCCGGAAACATTGTTTGTGGTCAACAACGGCTCGACGGCAACCAAAAATGTAGCTGTGGTAAGTATTGACTTGGCACAGGTAGGCTATCTGACGGGGTATATTTCCGGGAAAATGACAAAAACCGGCAAAGTCGGCTACATTTGTGCTCAGAAAATTAAACAGTATGTTGATCTGGGGCTAAGCTATGAAAAAGGATTTAAGGCCGCCCGGTCAAACGGCACCGTATATACCGCATGGACGAATGACTGGGATGACATCGCCAAGGGGAAAGAGGCCGCTTTGAACCAGATTAATCAGGGTGCCGATGTGATTTTTCCGACCATGGACAATGCGACAATCGGCAGTCTCCAGGCTGTCAAGGAAAAAGGGGTGTATGCGATTGGGATGTACTACGATGCACACTCCGACTGGCCCGATATTATTTTAAACTCTGCTGTTGTCGATTGGCAACAAGCAATGGTCGAGTTGTTTGCTCCTGTAAAACAGGGCCAAAAACTCGAAGGAAAAAAATACTTATTCGATCTGAATTATCCCAAAGTTTTGAATATTGGTACCTACCATCCCAGTGTTCCTGAGGCGGTTAAAAAAGAAGTTTCAGTGCTCCTGGAAAAATTAAAATCCGGCGAGATTAAACCATAGCTCAAATAAAAAGGCCTGCACCGCTGAACCTGGAGCGGGCCTTTTTGTAAAAATACAAAGACAAACGGGAATCCATCATTCCTCCCTAGGTTGCACCAATGAAGAGTCTCTTTTGCCAACCATTTTAAACCCGCTACGTGTTTACGTCGCACGGAAACTCGATCGAGTGGAACTAATGTGCCATTTATCTGTTGATCGTATCACTAAACGGTTTGGTGATTTCAAGGCACTGGACAATGTTAGCCTCCACGTACGCAAAAACAGCATCCATGCCATTCTCGGTGAGAATGGCGCCGGCAAGACGACCCTTATGAATGTCCTTTATGGCCTTTACCATCCGGAAACAGGACGGATTGAACTTGACGGCCGGCAAGTACACATCGGTAATCCACGCGAGGCCATAGACAACAATATCGGGATGATTCATCAGCATTTTATGCTTGTGAAATCGCTGACGGTTACGGAAAATATTATCCTTGGTTTAAAAAAGCAAAAAGTCACTCTGCATCTGGCCGATCATGAAAGACGCATCCGTGAGCTTAGTGAATCTTTTGATTTTGACGTGGATCCGAGGGAATTAGTATGGAAACTTCCCATGGGCATGCAGCAGCGGGTCGAAATCCTCAAAGCCCTATATCGTAATGCCGAACTGCTTATCCTGGACGAACCTACCAGTGTTCTCGCACCCAATGAAATCGGCATATTTCTGAAGGGGCTGCAAAAGCTCCGCGATGCGGGACACACCATCCTTTTTATTACGCACAAACTCGAGGAAGTTATGGAGGTTGCTGATCGGGTTACGGTATTGCAGCGCGGTAAAGTAACCGCCGAAGTGGATGTCGGTAACACGACAATCGATGAATTGGCGCGATTGATGGTTGGACGGGAGGTCCTCTTCAAATTTGAAAAGAGGCGGGACGAGATGGGTGATGTAGCCCTGGAAATTGATGATGCTTGCGCCTTAAACGAACGGGGAGTCCAGGCCCTGGATCATGTTTCCTTTACCCTCCGTGCCGGCGAAGTTTTAGGGATTGCCGGGGTGGACGGTAACGGTCAGGCGGAGCTTGCCGAAGTCATTACGGGACTGCGCTCCCTTCAAAAGGGGACAATCCGTTTATTTGGCAAGGATATTTCTAAATCGACTATCAGGCAACGCAAGCAAAGCTACCGCATCGGTTATGTCCCTGAAGATCGTCAAAACACAGGGTTGGTGCTTGAGTATCCGGTTGCCGCCAATCTGGCGTTACGGGATTTTAACCGGCGACCGTTTTCACGGATCGGATTTTTGAATTTTAGTTTTATCAGAGATTATGCCGAAGAAATTGTTGGAAAGTATGATGTCCGTTTGCAGTCGGTTCAGCAGCAAACACGGTTTCTCTCCGGCGGTAACCAGCAGAAACTTATTCTAGGCAGGGAGCTTGAAGCCGATCCCCTAATTCTTGTGGCCATGCAACCCTGCAAAGGGCTGGATGTCGGTGCCATTGAATTTGTTCAAAAAACCATTCTGAAACAACGTGACAGGGGTAAAGCCATTCTTTATATTTCCACGGAACTGGAACACCTTCTGGCGGTATCTGATCGGGTCGCCGTGATGTTTCGAGGACGAATCGCAGGTACCCTTCTACCCGGCGAGGCGACGGCTGAAAGATTGGGGATGTTGATGGCGGGAGTTCAATAGGGGAATACGTAATGCTTAAATTCGTGCGTATTGTATTCAAGCTCAAGAGTCTCTGGGCAGTCATCGCCGCTTTATTGGTAGGTGCCGTTTTAATCATCATTTCCGGATCAAATCCTATTGCGGCCTACAAGGCGCTTTTCATCGGTGCATTTTTTGATTATTATGGTTTTGCCACCACCCTTGTCAAAATGTCTCCCATTCTTCTTGCCGGACTGGCGGTTTTACTCCCACTGCGGGTTGGGTTGTTCAATATCGGAGCTGAAGGGCAGATTTATCTCGGTGCGCTGTTTACGACAGTCGCTGCACTTTACTTGCCTGAAATGCCGGTTTGGCTGCACATTACGATCTGCATTCTGGCAGGCATGCTGGGCGGTGCCATCTGGGGGGGGATTCCGGGGTATCTTAAAGCCTATCATGGAACCAATGAAGTGATCGTAACCTTGCTGATGAATTATGTCGGTATTGATTTGATCAGTTATTTTGTCAGCGGCCCGATGATGGCCGAAGGCGCTCCTTATCCGTACTCACCAGAAATCAGGGAAGAGTTGTGGCTGCCACTGCTAATGCCCAGGACGGACGCCCATCTGGGAGTGGCGGTTGGCTTAATCCTCACGATTGCCCTCATCGTTGTATTCCGGTTTACTTCAATCGGTTTTGCCTATGATTCCGTGGGCAAAAACCAGGCGGCGGCTCGCTATGCCGGTATTTCCGTTCGTCGCACCATATTCTTCTCCATGGTGTTTGGTGGCGCGATTGCCGGCCTGGCCGGAACCTTTGAGGTACTCGGATTGAAATACCGCCTTTTTCACCACTTCAGTGCCGGATACGGTTTTGACGGTATTGTTGTGGCATTTCTTGCTTCGGCCAGTCCGGTATGGATTCCGTTCTCTGCCTTGTTTCTGTCCGGGTTGAAATCAGGTGCCAATATAATGCAACGGGCCGTCGGTGTTGAAACTACCGTGGTGGAAGCAATCCAGGGGCTCGTGGTTATCTTTATCGCTGTCGGACTTGCCATAAAATATGATGAAACTGTCTGGGCACGATTATTGCGGGGCCGTAAAGCGCTCGGAGCCCACCTGGAAGAAATCAACAATCCGGAAAAAGAGCAGGGCTAATGGAAAATTTCTTGGATTTAACGATGATAACCGATTTTCTGAGCAGCAGTTTGCGAATGGCCGTACCCCTGACTTTTGCCACTGTTGGCGGTATGTTCTCTGAGCGCAGCGGTGTCTATAATATCGGTTTGGAGGGAATGATATTGCTTGGTGCTTTTGGCGCGGCGGTAGGCGCCTTCTTTATGGGTACACCTTTCGCCGGTCTGGCTGTCGGCACCGGTCTAGGTGCTGCGGGAGGGTTGTTATTATCCATTCTGGCAGTATCGCTGCATGTGAATCAGCTCGTAACCGGTATCGCGATAAACATGTTCGCCATCGGCCTTACTTCCTTCCTTTCCCGTGTTGTTTTTTCAGGTAATGCCACCACTATGTCGCTTCCTGGTTTCAAACCGATCGCGATTCCATTGCTTTCCAAAATACCCGTGCTTGGTCCGGTTTTCCTGAACCAGGACCTCCTGGTGTATATTTTGTATCTGATAATCGCGTTACTTTATTTTATATTATTCCATACTCCCTGGGGATTGAAGATACGAGCTGTGGGAGAGTACCCCCGTGCAGCCGATACGGCCGGTGTTTCCGTATACAGAGTGCGCTATGCCAGCGTCATCACCAGCGGTGCACTCGCCGGCATGGGAGGATGCTACCTTGTGCTCTCCCAAGTTTTTCTTTTTACCGAACACATGAGTGCCGGTAAAGGGTTTATCGCTCTGGCGGCTATCATTTTGGGGCGCTGGAATCCTGTCGGTGGGTTTTTTGCCTGCCTGTTATTCGGGTCCTGCGATGCACTGCAGCTTCGCCTTCAGTTTTCACACCCCCAGGTCCCTTATCAGATTTTTAGCATGTTGCCTTATGTGGCATCGATTCTAGCGCTGATCGGTATTGTCGGCAAAGCAAATCCACCGTCATCGGCGGGTATCGCCTACAGGCGCGAAGAGAATTAACCTCAATGTTAATTGTTGTATTACTAATATTGTGTAAAGGCACTATGCCCCCAAAGCGCACCTACTCTATAGAATTTAGGAGGTAAAATATGATTAAAAATCTAATACCATGGCCGAATGGAGCCAAGTGTGCAGCTGCAATTACATTTGACATGGATTCCGACAGCCTCATTCACCTGGAGCATCCGGCAGACGGTATCAGCAGGGTTTCGGGGCTGTCGATGTTACGATATGGGCCGGAGATTGCCGTACCCCGCATACTGGAAACATACAGGCAACTGGGTATCCGGCAAACTTTTTTTGTTCCGGCCTGGTGTATCGAGAATTATCCGGCAGCCGTCAAGGCGATGGTTGACGGCGGTCATGAAGTCGCTCATCATGGATATCTACACGAAAATCCTCTGACCAGCAGTCGGGAAGAGCAGCATTACTGGCTTAAGCGCGGGATCGAGGTTATTGTAAATGCGACCGGACAACGTCCGAGGGGCTGGCGTGCACCACTATATAATTTTTCAAACCATTCTGCGGATTTGCTGATCGATGAGGGATTCTTGTACGATGCATCGTTGATGGGCGACGATGTGCCCTATATCTTAAATACAGATAAAGGTGAGATAGTTGAGTTGCCGGCCCATTGGGGAGTAGATGATTGGCCGCAGTTTGTCCAGTCCATGGATCTGGATTACATGATGCCCATTAAGGCTGCTTCACGTGGAATAGAGGTTTTCCGGGAGGAGTTTGATGCCCAGTACACATACGGCGGGCTGTGGGTAGGTGTCTGGCACCCGTTTGCCACAGGCCGGCTGGCGCGATGGCGTAAAGTGGTTGAGTTAATTGAGTATATGCAGTCGAAAGGAGATGTCTGGCTTGCCAGAATGGAAGATATCGCCAGGCACGTTCGCAAGTGCATCGATGACGGCAGCTATTCTCCGCGGATTGATAGACTGCCCTACTATAGTCAGAAGGTGTCGGTGATGCCTTTGGAGAAAAAATAGGCCTATGCTTATTCTAACATCGAAAACCTGGTCCATTGGGTCATGTTTTTTTACTCCAGCTCTGTGGTCTGTTCGCGCATTAACCGCATAACATGGCGTTCAAGTTCAAGGTAACCGGGCATTGACAACACCGCTTCTTTGTCTGAAATACGGCACCCCTTTTTAAACTCGGTCACAATGTTTTCGCGAACGGTTCCTGGATGTCTGGACAAAAAAATGATGCGGTCCGCCAGAAACAAGGCCTCATCAATGTCATGGGTCACAAGCAGCACCGTCGTGCTCGATCGCTCAAGTATATCGAGAAGCAACTCCTGCATATTCCATCGGGTCTCAGCGTCCAGTGCTCCAAATGGCTCATCCATTAACAGGATAGACGGATCATTTGCCAGCGTGCGCGCGATTGCCACTCGTTGCTTCATACCACCCGACAGCTGATGCGGATAAGCATTTTTAAATTTGGTTAGTTTTACCAGATCTATAAAATGCTCCGCCCGTTGGCGGCGTTCGGCAGGCGGAACATTGTTCAGACGCATCCCATACTCCACGTTTTTCTGTACTGTGAGCCATTCGAAGGAAGTGTAAGACTGAAACACCATCCCGCGGTTCCGGCCGGGACCGACGATTTCCCTGCCGTTCAGGATAAATCTTCCGGACGAGGGTTCCTCAAGTCCGGCAATCATTCGCAGGACGGTCGATTTCCCACATCCCGAGGGGCCTAAAAGTACACAGAGCTCATTTTCTAACACATCAAAGGCGACGTTTTCAACAGCCTTTATGCTCACCCGTTTGTTTAGCTGAAATATTTTTGAAACCCTTTCCACCGACAGCTTGACTCGGCGGTCGAGATACGTTCCGTGTTTAATTGAAGTATGTGATGCACTGCCGGTTGTGTTCACTGACTGCCCTTCTCAATGTACGGAAATAACATGCGATGTGCCTGACTGAAGATAAAGTCACAGGTTAGACCCAGAAAACCGATAACGACAATTCCAGCCATGATATGATCGGTATGCAGAAATCTTTTGGCCCGCATCATCATGGCCCCGATTCCCGTTGATGAAGCGACAATTTCCGCTATGACCAGATAAGTCCAGCTCACAGCCAGCATTTGGCGCATGGCGATGACAATGTTGGGCATGACCGCAGGCACTATTACCGTCCATAGAATCTGCCAACGATTTCCCCCGAGTGTCATTGCAGTTTCAAGGAGTTCGGATTTTACGGATTTAGTATAATCCATAATAATTGTGATTAAAAAGAAGACCACCCCGATAAACAGCAGGGCAAGTTTGGGAGCATCTCCGGTGCCGAACCACATAAGCAGAATCGGGATAAAGGATGGAGCAGGAAGATATCGCCAGGCCATGACGAATGGGTTGAAAAACGATTCTGCAACTCTGAAAGAACCCATGATTATGCCAAGCGGAATCGCGATAGCACAGGCGGCTGCAAAGCTCACCAAGATTCTATAGACGCTGATCAGAATATCTTTCAAGAAACCATGATGAACGAACTGGTTGAAGAGCGCCATTATGACTTTTTGCGGGGTGGGCACCAGCAGCTCCGTCACCCAACCGGCCGTTACTGCAAGTTCCCATAGCGCAAAAAATATTACCCAGACAGCGATTCCAAGTACCAGAACCCAATTCCAGGGTATGGATTTTTTATACTCAAACCATTGCCTTTTACGCCGGGTCGGAGTGGGGCTTATTTGTGACATAAACTGGTTGTTTTCTCGTCCTGGGAAACAATATATTCACCAGGCTGTTGTATTTGATCTTTGATTGATTCACCTATATCGTGCTGCAATTTAACAGCCGGCATAAATCTATTTCCAGTAAGGTTGTTAGAAATAATAATAACCACCAATATCATGATTTAGTAACAAGGGATATCAACAGCCCATTTTTCAATGCCTTGCACTCGTTGAATCATTTTTTCCAATTGTTGCATGGCCTTTT